>NZ_JBYBLQ010000009.1:0-201020 GCF_059337855.1 Stenotrophomonas maltophilia complex sp. Om-AH-Sm3
AGACACGTGTCGACCAAGGTCGACACCCACCAACAGCAGTGCAGTACGCAGTCCCGGCAGATCGCGGGAAGCTGTCGAAGGCGGGGTGGGTCCGGTTGCGGGGGCGTGAGCCGCATGGATGCGGCGACCGAGCTTACATGGACGTACTTGCAGCGTCCCCCGCAACCGGCCCCACCCCGCCATCCCACGGATAGCCCGCTTTTGACGTTGCTGTTGAAGCTGCCGGCCAGCGGCCGGCACTACCGCGGGTGCAGGGCGCAGCCCTGCAAACAAACCCCACCCTCAGTAACGAGGCCGGCCTTCTTCCAGCACCTGGCGCAGGAACGGCACGGTGATCCGCCGCTTCGCCGCCAGCGATTCGCGGTCCAGCCAGTCCAGCAGGGTGATCAATCCACCCAGCTCACGGCCGGTGTGCGACAGCAGCCATTCGATGGCCGCTTCGTCGATGGCCAGGCCACGTCGCAGTGCACGCTCGCGCAGCACCGCAGCACGACCTTCCTCATCCAGCGGCTGCAGCAGCACGCGCACGCACTGGCCCAGGCGCGAACGCAGGTCCGGCAGCACCAGGCCCAGCTCGCCCGGCGCCTTCTGCGCCGTGTACAGCACGGTTACACCTGCAGCGCGCGCGCGGTTGTGGAAATCAAACAGCGCGATCTCGTCCTCGCGATTGCCGGCAACCTCGTCCAGCCCGTCCAGCGCCACCAGTTCGCGTGCGTCCAGCCCATCCAGCGCTGCACGGACGCGGCCTGCTGCGCTGGCCAGTGGCACGTACGTCGGCAGGCGCCCGGCCTGCTCGGCGCTGGAGCACATCGCCAGCGCCTGGTGGGTCTTGCCGGTTCCCGCCGCACCTTCCAGGTAGACCCAGTCGTGGCTGGCACCAACCGCGATCGCGCGCAGCTGCGCCAGCGCGCCGTCCGGCGCGCCGATGAAGGTCTCCAGGCGCTGGTCCCGCGGGTAATGCAGGGCCAGCGGCAGTTGCGGCACACCCATCACTTCAGCTCGGGGCCCTTGTCGTTCGGAACGATGATATGGGGGGCGTCCACTACGCCATCAAGCACGATCGCCGGCTTCTCGCCCACGTACAGCTCGCTCTGGCGGTAGCGCTGATGCGCATAGCGCAGCAGCACGTTGGTCACCGCCGCCACCGGCAGCGCCAGCAGCATGCCGAGGAAGCCGAACAGCTGGCCGCCGGCCATCACCGCAAAGATCACTGCCACCGGGTGCAGGCCGATCTTGTCGCCGACGATACGCGGGGTCAGCACGTAGCTTTCCAGCAGCTGGCCCACGGTGAACACCACGCCCACCAGGATCAGCAGCTTCAGGTCGAAGCCCTGCGCCTGCACCAGTGCCGCGATCACCGCCATCAGCACGCCAGTGGTCGCGCCCAGGTATGGGATGAAGCTGATGAGGCCGGCAATCAGGCCGATCAGCAGGCCCAGCTTGAGGCCGACCAGCGACAGACCGCCGGCATAGATCACGCCCAGCGCCAGCATCACCAGGAACTGTCCGCGGATGAACGCCCCCAGCACCTCGTTGGACTCACGCGCCAACGCGCTGATGGTGCCGATGTGGTTGCGCGGAATCACCGACGCCACCCGCTCGACCAGCTTGTCCCAGTCGCGCAGGAAGTAGAACGCCAGGATCGGCAGCAGCAGGATGTTGACCACCCAGGTCACCATCGCAAAGCCCGAACGCGAGACGTAGCCCATGAATGTGGTGGCGAAGCCGCCGGCCTGCTGCCAGTGGCTGCGCACCCATTCGATCAGGCGGTCCGGATCCAGCCACTGCATCACTTCCAGGCCGGTCTTCTGCTCGAACCAGGGGATCCCCTTCTCCATCAGCCACGCCTGTGCCTGCGGCGCGACCGCGATCAGGGTGGTGATCTGGCGCTCGATCATCGGCACCAGCACCAGCAGCAGCGCCACGATCACCAGCACCATCGCCGCGAACACCAGCACCACGCCGGTCATGCGCGAACGGCCGGTGGCCTCGATGCGGTCCACCAGCGGGTCGCCCAGCCACGCCAGCGCCAGCGCCAGCACGAACGGGGTCAGGATCGGTGCCAGCAGCCACACCACCCAGCCGACCAGGCCGGCGAACAGGATGTACTTCAGGCGGCGCAGGAACTGCGCGATTTCGGCTTCCGGGGTCAGGGTCATCGCAAGCGGTACTCGTTGCTGACCGGCGCGGCCACCGGGGCACCGGTGGTGTCATCGATCGGGGTCGGCAGGGCCGGCAGCGTCGCGCTGGGCACCAGCACGCCATTGTCGCCCAGCATGCGGTTGAAGCCGGCCAGGCCGGTGGTCATCTCCAGGCTCAGCTCCAGCTGGCCGGCCGAAGCGTGCAGCGGGGTGACGTTGCGCACCACCGGCACCTCGCGCAGGCCGGCGGCAAGGCGCAGGTAGTCGTCGGCACTGTTGATGCCGGTGACCACCACGCGGTAGGTCCCGGCCTGACCGACGGCGGCACCCGCCTTGGCATAGCGCTTGACCAGCGCGTCGGCGGCGCCATCGGCACCGGCGGCCATCGCACGCATGGCGTTGGCGTCCTTGCTGGTCCACTTGTTCAGCTCGCGGCCGTTGTCGACGAACACCCAGTCCGCCTGCCAGCCGCCGTTGGCGCGGTAGAGCTTGCCGATCAGCTGCATCGGCGGCGAGTAGCGTGACGAGGCGCGGGCCACGGCGGCACTGTCCTGGCGCCAGATGGCACCGGCCAGCGCCTGTTCGGCGGCACCGCCGCTGGGCAGGCCCAGCTTGTAACCCCGCTCGATGGCGCGGTTCAGCAGCGGGCGGGCGGCGTTGGCCTGCTGCACGCTGACCAGGCGCGGGCCACTGCCGTCGTCGACGGCCAACCACACCACCGGTTTCGGCCGCGGCTGCGGCCACAGCGGCAGGCCCAGCGCCGAGACCAGCGAGTCGACGTCATCCTCGCGGAAGCGGGCCACCAGCAGGGTCCTGAAGCTCGGCGCGCCGCTGGCGCCCACGCTCTGGTCCTGCTTGTAGTCGTAGCTGGCCACGTAGTCCTTGGCGTTGCGCAGCGCCTGCACCACGCCGGGGCGGGACATCACGTTGCGGTCGCCCGACAGTTTGCCCAGCACCACGCTCAGGGCACGGGCCAGGGCGCCGTTGCGATCGGCTTCGGCCTGGCTGTTGACGGGCACTTCGGCCTCGTACGCACCCGAGGCGGTGGCAACATCTCCCTCGGTGCGCAGGCCGCTCTGGGCCATCGTGGCCACCGGCAGGCTCAGTGCAAGGAGCAGGGTCAGAATCAGGCTGCGGCGCATCAGGACATCCATTGGCTCGACGAATCCGGGGGAATTGTTGCCCGAATACGGCCTTTGCGCCAATGCGGCCTGTTAAAATCGCCCGTTCAACCCCTGCCAGCGCCGACGCCCGTGACCAACACCCCGTCTTCCGCCCCCTCCCCCCTCACCTACCGTGACGCGGGTGTCGACATCGACGCCGGCAACGCGCTGGTCGAGCGGATCAAGCCCCTGGTCAAGCGCAGCTTCCGCCCGGAAGTGATGGGCGGTCTGGGCGGCTTCGGCGCCCTGTTCGACCTGTCCAACAAGTACCGCGAGCCGGTGCTGGTGTCGGGTACCGACGGCGTGGGCACCAAGCTGAAGCTGGCCCATCAGCTGAACCGCCACGATACGATCGGCATCGACCTGGTCGCGATGTGCGTGAACGACGTGCTGGTGCAGGGCGCCGAGCCGCTGTTCTTCCTGGACTACTTCGCCACCGGCAAGCTGGACATCGATACCGCCGCGGCGGTGGTGGGCGGCATCGCCAACGGCTGCACCGAGGCCGGCTGCGCGCTGATCGGCGGTGAAACCGCTGAGATGCCCGACATGTACGCCCCGGGCGAGTACGATCTGGCCGGCTTCACGGTGGCTGCGGTCGAGAAGAGCGAGCTGAAGGACGGCGCCAGCGTGGCCGCCGGCGACGTGCTGATCGGCATCGCTTCGTCCGGCCCGCATTCCAACGGCTACTCGCTGGTGCGCCGCATCTACGACCGCGCCGGCCGCCCGGCCGATCTGGAACTGGAAGGTGGCGTGAAGCTGGTCGACGCGCTGATGGCACCGACCCGCCTGTACGTGAAGCCGATCCTGTCGCTGCTGAAGTCGCACGGCGATGCCATCCACGGCATGGCCCACATCACCGGTGGCGGCCTGACCGAGAACATCATCCGCGTGGTGCCCGATGGCCTCGGCCTGGACATCCAGGCCTCGTCCTGGACCCTGCCGCCAGTGTTCCAGTGGCTGCAGAAGGAAGGCGCGGTCGCCGACAGCGAGATGTGGCGCACCTTCAACTGCGGCATCGGCTTCGTGCTGATCGTGGCAGCGGACCAGGTCGCTGCCGTGTCCGAGGCGGTCCAAGCCCAGGGCCTGGACCACTGGACCATCGGCCAGGTGGTCACCGCCGAAGGCGCCGAACGCGTCCGCATCGGCTGAACCCGACCCCGAGGAGCCCGCATGGACGCAACGCCCCCCCTGGCACCCACCCCGGTACCGCCGCCGTTGGCGGCCGTGCCGGTCTTCAGCAGGCAGGACGCCGACCACCTGCGCGCGCTGTCCATCGCGCACTATGTGTTCGGTGGCCTGATCGCGCTGCTCTCGCTGTTTTTCATTCTGTACATCGTGCTCGGCATCAGTGCGCTGAGCGGCCATCTGCCGATGAACTCCGGGGGCCAGCCCTCGTCGCCGGCCGAACAGCGCCTGTTCGGCTGGGTGTTCACGGTGCTGGGGACCGTGTTCGTCGCCGGTGGCCTGGGCATGGCCGCATTCGTCATCCAGGCCGGACGCTGCCTGGCCCAGCGTCGTCGCCACCTGCTGTGCCTGATCGTGGCCGGCCTGCTCTGCCTGTGCGCGCCGCTGGGCACCGTTCTGGGGGTATTCACCCTGGTTACGCTGCTGCGCCCGCAGGTCAAGGCCGCCTTCGATGCAAGGGGTGCAACGACATGACGACACCCGGCGCACCACCGCCGCTACCACAGCAGACCCTGGCGCAGCTGCAGCTGGCCAGCCACCTGCAGACGCTGAAGGTGCTGTTCTACGCGCTGGCGGTTTTCCACTGGATGGCCGCGCTGGCGTTCCTCGGTTTCATCGGCCTGGTCGCCAGCTCACGCGGGCTGGCCGATGGCGCGGTACTGGCCACGGTGTACGGGGTCATTTCGCTGCTGGCTGCCGCGCTTGGCGTCGTGCAGCTGCGCACCGCACGCCTGCTGTCGCGCCGCACCGGGCTGGCCTGGTGCCAGCGCGCGGCCTGGCTGGCGGTACTGGCTGGCCCGCTGGGCATGGCCCTGACCGCCTATGCCTGGGTGTTCCTGTCCAAGCCTGACATGGCCGCACTGTTCGACCGTGGCGACCATCTAAGCGTCTGAGCTTGCCGGCAGACGCCCCCCTCCCCTGATCGACTCCCCATGTCCGCGCCTGCCCTCTCCACGACCGCCTCGCCTGGCGCTTCCCGTTTCACGGGCCCCAAGAAGCTGGCCTTCGCCGCCGTGCTGGCGGTGTTCGCGATCAGCTGGATCCACCCGCTGTGGCCCGCCGAGCAGGCCCTGCACAGCACCCTGACCGTGATCGGGCTGGCCGCACTGCTATGGGTCGACCGCCGGGGTGGCTGGCTGGGCAACGGTGCCTTCATCGCGATCTGCGGCTTCATTGCACTGCACTGCGTGGCTGCGCGCTGGCTGTACTCGAACGTGCCCTACGACGCATGGGCGCAGGCGCTGACCGGCTGGTCGCCGAATGCGGCGTTTGGCTGGCAGCGTAATCATTTCGACCGGCTTATCCACTTCCTGTTCGGCGTCTGCTTCACGCCTGCGCTGCTGCAGCTGGCACGCCATGCCTGGCCGGCGCTGCGCCGCGGCCAGGCTTTCACCCTGGCGGTGATGGCAGTGATGTGCGCCAGCCTGGTCTACGAGTGGTTCGAGTGGGCCATCGCGCTGGCCCTGTCGCCGGACGCCGCCGAGGCCTACAACGGGCAGCAGGGCGACATGTGGGACGCCCATGCCGACATGCTGCTGGCGACCGTGGGCAGCCTGCTGAGCTGGCCGTTGATCCGCCGGAGTGCCGCGCAATGACCGCGCCCACCCGCATCGCAGTGCTCGCCTCTGGGCGCGGCAGCAACCTGCAGGCCATCCTCGATGCCATCGCGGCCGGGCGCCTGCCCGCCGAGGTCGTCGGCGTGTTCTCCGACCGCCCGGCCGCCGCCGCGCTGCAACGGGTCGGCGCCAGCCTGCGCTGGGCACATGCGCCGAAGGAATTCGACGACCGCGCCGCCTACGAGCAGGCCTTGGGCGATGCACTGGCCGCGGCCGCGCCGGACTGGATCGTCTGCGCCGGCTACATGCGCATTCTCGGCGCCGCCTTCGTGCAGCGCTTCAATGGCCGCCTGGTCAACATCCACCCCTCCCTGCTGCCACTGCACAAAGGGTTGGATACGCATGCGCGGGCTTTGGACGCCGGCGATGCCGAGCACGGGGCCAGCGTGCATCTGGTCGTTCCCGAACTGGATGCCGGCGCCGTGCTGGCCCAGGTACGGGTACCGGTGATGCCCGGCGATGACGCCGACAGCCTGGCCGCGCGCGTGCTGGCGGTGGAGCATCCCCTGTTGATCGCCACCCTCCAGCTGCTGTGCGCCGGCCGCCTGACTGAACGGGAGGGGCAGCCGCACCTGGACGGTCACCCCCTGTTTAGCCCACTGGCCCTAGATTCCGCCGGGAACCTGAACCGGTAACGCCCACGCACACGCCCCGCTGACTGCGGGGCTGGCATCCTGCCCCCCTCCTGCAGCTCCTGTCCTCCATGAAGACCACGACCCTGCTGTCCACTTCATTGCTGCTGTCGCTTGTCGTGCTTCCCGGCGTGGGTTGGGGCCAGGTGCAAGCGCCTGCGGCCCCTGCGCAGCCGGCGCCTGCAGTTCAACCGCCTGCGGAACCGGCCGTGCCGATGCCGCCGGCGCTGGCCTGGGAGCCGCCGCCGCTGCAGCCGTTCACCGCGACCTACCAGGCCTTCTACAAAGGCAAGGAGGCCGGCGACGCCAGCATGCAGGTCACCCACACCGGCGGCAACCAGTGGCGGGTGGACATGCAGGTGGTCGGCCGCCGCGGCTTCGCCAGCGTGCTGGGCCTGAACATCGAGCAGAGCACGGTGTTCGAAGAGCGCAGCGGCGTCTATGCGCCGCTCAGCCAGAGCACGGTGCGCAAGGGCCTGTTCCTGGGCAAGAAAGCGGTCGGCACGTACAACTGGCAGGCCGGCACCGCGCAGTGGAGCGGCGACGTCAAGAAGGAACGTGCGCAACCGATCGCGCTGCAGCCGGGCGACCAGAGCGCGCTGCTGATCAATCTGGCGATCATGCGTGATGCCCGCCCGGGCGCCACCATGCACTATCGCTACGTGGACATGGGCAAGGCCCGCCAGCACGACTACCAGGCCGCGCCGCAGACCGAGAATGTCGAGGTCGGCGACCTGTCCTACAACGCGCTGCGGGTCTACCGGACCAACGGCGGCAACAACGAAACCATCCTCTGGATCGCCAACGGTGTCCCCACCCCGGTGCGCATCCTGCAACGCGAAGACGGCGAAGACCGCGTCGATCTGCGCCTGATCGAATACCAAGGAGTCTGAGCATGAGCACCCTGACCCGCCCCCTCACCTGGATCGCTGCAGCCGCACTGTCGGTGGCCAGCCTGCCGGCCATGGCCCTGCAGCCATTCAAGGCCGATTACCTGGCCAGCTACATGGGCATGCAGGCCAATGGCAGCATGACGCTGAGCAGCGAGGGAGCCAACAAGTGGCGCTACACGCTGCAGGTGAAGAACCAGCTGGCCGACCTGAGCCAGAGCACCGTGTTCGAAGAGGTGCGCGGCCAGCTGCGCCCGCTCAGCAGCCAGGACCGTTCGGCACTGCTGGTGAAGAAGCGCAATGTGCAGGCCAACTACAACTGGACCAGCAACCAGGCCACCTGGACCGGCGACATCAAGCCGGACCGTGCGGGCCCCATCGCGTTGAGGACGGGCGACATGGACGCGCTGCTGATCAATCTGGCGATCGCCCGCGACCTGGCCGCCGGCAAGCCGCTGACCTATCGCATGGTCGACGAAGGCCGCATCAAGAACATGACCTACCGCGTGATCGGCAAGGAATCGATCACCGTGGGCGGCAAGAGCTACGAGGCCACCAAGGTCTCGCGTGCCGACGGCAACAAGGAGCTGATCGCCTGGATCGTGCCGGAATTCCCGGTGCCGGCGCGCATGCTGCAGCGTGAGAGCGGCCGCGATGCGCTGGACCTGACCATCAAGGCGATGAACTGAGCGCCCGGGGTCGGATCCCTTCCCAACGGGAAGGGCTCTGACCCCGACAGCGACCCGGCGCCTTCATCCACGCATGGCGTGGATCTACCGTAAAAAAACGCCCGCTTTCGCGGGCGTTGTTCTTACTTCTTTTGCTCGGCCGCGGCCGGCTTGAACTCGGTGCGGCAGTCCACGCGGATCTGTTCGCCGGTGCTGCGCCAGACGAAGGTACGGCAATGGCGGTTGCCGTCCTGGCTGTCGTTCACCGCGACCGCGTAGAACGATTCGATGATCTCGTCACGCGAGACCGTGCCGTCGCCATTCCAGTCCATGTCCTTCTGCTCGATGCCCTGGGTGATGGCGATGTTGGCGTACCAGGCATAGCCCAGCCACGCCAGCACGATCAGCACCAGGGCCAGCAGCGCCTTGCGGCGCGGGCTGAACTTGCCGCGCAGGATCATGGCACGCGCCGGATGGTGGCGCCGAGCGAAGACAGCTTCTCTTCGATGTTCTCGTAGCCACGATCAAGGTGATAGATGCGGTCGATGGTGGTCTCGCCGCTGGCCATCAGGCCGGCCAGGATCAGCGAGGCCGAGGCACGCAGGTCGGTGGCCATTACCGGCGCACCGCTCAGGGTCTCGCTGCCACGCACGATGGCGGTGTGGCCTTCAACCTGGATGTCCGCGCCCAGGCGCAGCAGTTCATTGACGTGCATGAAACGGTTCTCGAAGATCGTTTCGTTGATCACGCCGACGCCGTCGGCCACGCAGTTGAGCGCCATGAACTGCGCCTGCATGTCGGTCGGGAATGCGGGGTACGGCGCGGTGGTCAGGTTGACCGCCTTCGGCCGCTTGCCCTGCATGTCCAGGGTGATGGTGTCTTCGGTGGTCTCGATCTTCGCACCGGCCTCGACCAGCTTGGACAGCACCGCGTCCATGGTATTCGGGCGCGCACGGTTGACCGTGACCTTGCCGCCGGTCATCGCCGCAGCGACCAGGAAGGTACCGGTTTCGATGCGGTCGGGCAGCACTTCGTGGCGGCCGCCGGACAGGCGCTCGACGCCTTCGATGACCAGGCGGGCAGTGCCCAGGCCTTCGATCTTCGCGCCCAGCGCGATCAGGCAATGCGCCAGATCGGTCACTTCCGGTTCCATCGCGCAGTTGTCGAGGATGGTGGTACCTTCGGCCAGCACCGCGCCCATCAGCACGTTCTCGGTGCCGGTGACGCTGACCATGTCGAAGGTGAAATGGCCGCCCTTCAGCCGCTTGGCGCTGGCCTTGATGAAGCCGTTCTCGACCACGATCTCGGCACCCAGCGCCTGCAGGCCCTTGATGTGCTGGTCGACCGGACGCGAACCGATCGCGCAGCCGCCGGGCAGCGACACTTCCGCCGCGCCGAAGCGGGCCAGCAGCGGGCCCAGCACCAGGATCGAGGCGCGCATGGTCTTGACCAGCTCGTACGGCGCAACGTGCTGGTTGACCGAACGCGGGTCGACCACGATCGCACTGCCACGCGACAGCGTGCCCTGGTCGATGGTGACCTTGGCACCCAGCTCGCCCAGCAGCTTCACCGTGGTGACCACGTCGTGCAGGTGCGGCACATTGGTGATCTCCACCGGCTCATCGGCCAGCAGGGTCGCGCAGAGGATGGGGAGGACGGCGTTCTTGGCGCCGGAGATGCTCACTTCACCGTGCAGCGCAGCGCCGCCGGTCACAACGATCTTGGCCATGTATTCGGGATCTTCTGCGGTTCAGCCGGCTTCGGCCGGGGTCACGGTTTTCAGCGCCAGCGCGTGGATCGCGCCGCCCATCAGGTCGCCCAGCGTGGCATAGACCATGCGGTGGCGGGCCAGCGGCATCTTGCCGGCGAACGCCTCGCAGACCACGGTCGCTTCGAAATGCACGCCATCATCACCCTGCACATCGGCGCGGGCGCCAGGCAGGCCGGTTTCGATCAGATTGCGGATGGTGTCGGCGTCCAACGGGCTTTCCTAATAAAATGTGCCTCCATTCTACTTCCGCTGCGTGGCGTCCGCATGGCCGAATCCCTGTTGCCCCCCCGTTCCGTCGACCCTGCCGGCCTGGTCGCCAGTGGCCGCCGCGTGTTCGAGATCGAGCGGCAGGCGCTGGATGCCGTCGCCGACCGCCTTGGCGAGGCCTTCCAGCAGGCCTGCGAGGCGATCCTGGCCAGCCGCGGCCGGGTGGTCGCCACCGGCATGGGCAAATCCGGCCACATTGCCCGCAAGATCGCCGCCACCCTGGCCTCCACCGGCACACCGGCGTTCTACGTGCATCCCGGCGAAGCCGGCCACGGCGACCTGGGCATGATCACCGAAGCCGACGTGGTACTGGCCCTGTCCTATTCGGGCGAGTCCGATGAGGTGCTGATGCTGCTGCCTGTGCTCAAGCGCCAGGGCAACGTGCTGATTTCCATGACCGGCCGCCCGCAGTCGAGCCTGGCCACGGCGGCCGACATCCACTTGGATGTGAGCGTGCCGGCCGAGGCCTGCCCGCTGGCGCTGGCGCCGACCTCCAGCACCACCGCCTCGCTGGCGATGGGCGATGCGCTGGCCGTAGCCCTGCTTGACGCGCGCGGCTTCACCGCCGACGACTTCGCCCGCTCGCACCCGGCCGGCAGCCTCGGCCGTCGCCTGCTGCTGCACATCACCGATGTCATGCACACCGGCGAGGACCTGCCCAGCGTGGGCGCCGATGCCAGCCTCAGCGAGGCGCTGGTGGAAATGAGCCGCAAGCGGCTCGGCATGACCGCCGTGGTCGACGCCGATGGCGTGCTGATCGGCCTGTTCACGGACGGCGACCTGCGCCGGGCGCTGGACAGCGCGCTGGACGTGCGCACCGCGAAGATCGCCGATGTGATGACCCGCAACCCGCGCACCATCGGTGCCGACCAGCTGGCCGTAGAGGCCGCGCGGCAGATGGAGACCCAGAAAATCAACGGCCTGATCGTGGTCGATGGCCAGGGCCGTGCGGTCGGCGCCCTGAACATTCATGACCTGTTGCGGGCCCGGGTGGTTTAACCGACAGTCCGTAGACCCCATTCAGTCTGTGATGCCCCACACGCCCCCACCGAGCCTGATCGCCTGATGCCCTGGTCCCCGCTGCCCGCGTTCCCCGCCCACCTGCATGCCGCTGCGGCCCGCGTCCGCCTGGCCTGCTTCGACGTGGACGGTACCCTCACCGACGGTCGGCTGTACTACGACAAGGACGGCAACGAGAGCAAGGCGTACTTCGTGCAGGACGGTCTGGGCCTGAAACTGCTGCAGCAGCACGGCATCCACCCCGTGCTGATCACCGCGCGCAACAGCCAGTCCGCGCTCAAGCGCGGCGCCGACCTCGGCATCGACACCCAGATCGCCGTGGGCGACAAGCTGGCCAGCGTGCAGGCGCTGTGTGCGCAGCATGGCATCGGCCTGGAGCAGGTGGCCTTCATGGGCGACGACCTGCCGGACCTGGCGCCGCTGGGCGCGGTCGGCCTGGCGGTGGCGCCAGCCAACGCCCACCCGTGGATCGCCGAGCGCGTGCACTGGCAGACCCGCGCCGATGGCGGACGTGGCGCCGCCCGTGAACTGTGCGACATCCTGCTGGCCGCCCAGGGCCATGTGGACGCGGTGCTGGCGAGGTTCGGCGCATGAACCTGCCCACCCTGAACTGGCGCACCGTGCTCGGCATCGGCCTGCTGCTGGCGGCCCTGCTCAGCAGCTGGGCCGCCCTGCGCAACCGTGACAAGGGCCCGGCCACTGCCGGCCAGGACGCCGGCGTGGACTACATCCTGCACGACTTCCAGATCGTCGCACTGGATGAGCAGGGCAAGGAATCGACCACCCTGCGCGCACCGCGGCTGGAACGGCAGCGCGGCGACCAGACCATCAACATCGCCACCCCACTGTTCGAGATGCCGGACAAGGATGGCAAGCACTGGACCCTGCGCGCCGAGACCGGCTGGCTCAGCGCCAAGGGCGACGAGATGAAGCTGCGCGGCAATGTCGCTGGCGACAGTCCGGCCGATCCGGGCGTGGTGCCGACCACGTTCCGCACCGACCACCTGGACGTGTTCCCGAAGGAGAACCGTGCCCGCACCGATGCGCGGGTCACCATGACCCGTCCCGGCATGGAACAGTCCGGCGTCGGCTTCGAGGTGGATTCGAAGAACAACACGTATCATTTCCTCAGCCAGTCCAAGGGCCGATACACGCCCCGACGCTGATTCCGCCCCCCTCCTGCGACGTCCCCGGACCGGCGCAAGGAAGGCGGCCCACCCACCCGCCGCCGGTTTCCCGGACGGCCCCACCGGTAGAACGGACCCCGATGAAGATTCCCTTTGCAGCCGTACTCGCGCTCGGTCTCCTGGTTCCCAGCGCTGGCTTTGCCAAGTCCACCGACCGCAACGAGAACATGAACATCGACTCGGGCGCCCAGTCGGGCGTGCTCACCGGCGATGGCAAGACCGTGCTCTCGCAGGGTGTAACCGTTACCCAGGGCACGCTGGACATCCGCGCGTCCGAAGCGGAGATCTACCTCAAGGACGGCGAGGCCGTGCGTGCGGTATTCACCGGCAAGCAGGCCACGATGAAGCAGCAGCTCGACGATGGCACCTGGATGGACGCGGTGGCCGATCGCATCGACTACGACATCAAGACCGAGATCATCACCCTGACCGGCAACTACAAGGTCACCAGCGCGCGCGGCACCAATGCCGGCCAGCGCATGGTCTACAACACCCGCACCGGGGAGATGAACTCCGGTGGTGATGGCAGCCGTGTGCGCACCGTCATTCCGCCGAAGAACAAGAACGCGGCAGCACAGCCGGCCGCCGCAGCCAAGGCAGCGGCTCCGGCCAGCACGCCGGCCAAGCCGGCGGGGAGCAAGAAGTAATGCTCGTCGCCAAGGGCCTGCGCAAGCGCTACAAGCAGCGCGAAGTCGTCAAGGACTTCGGGCTGACCCTCGACGCCGGTGAAGTGGTCGGTTTGCTCGGCCCCAACGGTGCCGGCAAGACCACCTGTTTCTACATGATCGTCGGCCTGGTCGCCGCCGATGCAGGCAGCATCGTGCTCGACGGCAAGGACATCACCAGCGACCCGATGTACACCCGTGCCAAGCAGGGCGTGGGCTACCTGCCGCAGGAGCCGTCGGTGTTCCGCAAGCTGACCGTGGCCGACAACCTCCGCCTGGTGCTTGAACTGCGCGAAGACCTGGATTCGGCCGGCCGCGAGCGCGAATTGAACAGCCTGCTCGACGAGCTGCAGCTGGGCCATGTCGCCGACCAGCTCGGTGCCAGCCTGTCCGGTGGCGAACGTCGTCGCTGCGAGATCGCCCGCGCACTGGCCGCGCGGCCGCGCCTGATCCTGCTCGACGAACCGTTTGCCGGTGTCGACCCGATCTCGGTGGGCGAAATCCAGCGCATCGTCACCCATCTCAAGCAGCGTGGCATCGGCGTGCTGATCACCGACCACAACGTGCGCGAGACCTTGGGAATCTGCGACCGCGCGTATATCCTCGCCGAGGGCACCGTGCTGGCCCAGGGTTCGCCGGAGGCGATCCTGGACAACGCTGACGTACGTCGCGTCTACCTTGGGGATTCCTTCAAGCTGTGACCGCAGGTGCTGGGTCCCTTTCCTTCCGTTCGGCACAGGCATGAAGACTCGGCTGCAGACATCGTTGGGACAGCAGCTGGTGCTCACCCCCCAGCTGCAGCAGGCGATCAAGCTGCTGCAGATGTCCACGACCGAGCTGGAGCTTGAAATCGCCCAGGCCGTGGAAAGCAATCCGCTGCTGGACTGGGCCGACAGCAACGACAGCAGTGCCGCCAATGAAGGCGGCGACAACACGGACGCCGACACGCCGGCCGAACGCGCCGACAATGGCGACGACTGGACACCGGCCGAGCTCGACTGGAGCGCTGCCGGCAGTGGCGGCAGCTTCGACGATGATGATGACACCGGCAGCGCCGCCGAGCGCGTGGCCGAAACCGAGACGCTGGCCGACCACCTGCTGTGGCAGCTGCACCTGTCGCATCTTTCCATGCATGACCGCAGCATCGGCGCTGCGCTGATCGATGCGTTGGACGATGACGGTTACCTGCGCGAACCGCTGGCCACCATCGCCGAAACCCTGCTGCCGTCGGTCCATGCCGATGAGGATGAAATCCTTGCGGTGCTGCATCGCATCCAGCGCTTCGACCCGGTCGGCGTTGCCGCGCGCACGCTCGGCGAATGCCTGCAGCTGCAGCTGGATGTGTTGCCCGGTGACACCGCGGGCCTGGCGCTGGCGCGGCAGATTGCCGCAGGCCCGCTGGAACGGCTGCCACGCAGTGGCGTCGCCGGTCTGGCCCATGAACTGAAACAGCCGCTGGACGAGGTCGAGGCAGCGGTCGCCCTGCTGCGCTCGCTGGACCCGCGCCCGGGCACGCAGATCGCACCGCTTTCGCAGGATACCTACGTGGTGCCCGACGTGGTGGTGTGGCGGCAGAACGGCATCTGGCGCGCGGCGCTGGCCGCCCATGCCGGGCCAAAGGTGGTGATCCACCGTGGCTACGAACAGCTGATCCGCCGCTGTGGCGAGGCCGACGCCGGCTACCTGCGTGGCCAGTTGCAGGAGGCGCGCTGGCTGCTGAAGGGCCTGCAGCAGCGCGGTGAAACCCTGCTGCGGGTGGTGCGCAGCCTGATCCACCAGCAGGCCGGTTTCCTCGAGTTCGGCGAACAGGCGCTGCGTCCGCTGACCCTGCGCGAGATCGCCGCCGAACTGGGCCTGCACGAGTCGACGGTGTCGCGCGCGATCGCCCGCAAGCATGTGCGCACGCCGCGCGGCACGCTGCCGCTGCGTGCCTTCTTTGCCTCGGGCATCGATACCGAAGGCGGTGGCGAGGCGTCCAGCACCGCCATCCAGGCGATGATCCGGCGCCTGATCGACGACGAAAACCCGCGCAAGCCGCTTTCTGACGCCAAGCTGGCTGACCTGCTCAAATCGTCGGGAATTCCAGTAGCGCGGCGCACCGTGGCGAAGTATCGTGAAGCCATGAACATCTCCGCCTCGCACGAAAGGGTCAGAATCGCTTGACGCGCCGCCGCGCCCGGCGGAGAGGTTCATTGGCACATCCGAACACAGGAGAAACCCGATGCGCATCGAAACGTTTGGCAAAGACGTCGAAGTCACCCCGGCCCTGCAGTCCTATGTGGAGGAGAAGCTGGCCCGGATCGGAAAACACTTCGACCAGCACTGCGAAGCGCGGGTGACCCTCAAGCTGCAGAAGACCGAACACCACGTCGACGCCAGCCTCAACATCCCGGGGCAGACCCTGCACGCCGAGGCCGGCGGCCAGACCATGTATGCCGCGATCGACCTGCTTGCGGACAAGCTTGACCGCCTGGTCATCAAGCACAAGGAGAAAAAACAGCAGCACGCACCGCTGCCGGTGGGCGACAATGGTGGCTGATCGCCACCGTTCCCCGCAGACATGCCCCTGACTGACCTCCTGGCGGCCGTGCAGACCCAGCTCTGCACGGCCACCGACCGTGACAGCGTCCTGCAGGCCGCCGCCGGGTTGCTGGCCTGCCGCCAGGCCAATGCCGAACAGATCTACCTGAACCTGTGCCAGCGCGAAGCCCTGGGCAGCACCGCGATCGGCCACGGCATCGCCATCCCCCACGGCCGCGCGCCTACCCTTGATCGCCCCCGTGGCGCCCTGCTGCGATTGGCCGCCCCGGTCGATTTCGGCGGCGACGAACCGGTGGACCTGGTGTTCGCCATGGCCGTCCCCGCCCACTACACCCACCAGCACCTGATGCTGTTGTCCGAGCTGGCCGAACTGTTTTCCGCGCCGGACATCCGCCAGGCCCTGCGCGAAGCGGGCGATGCCCGGGCGCTGCGCGAGGCGCTGGACATGACCCCTCCTGCGAGTGCCGCATGAATACCAGCATCACCGCCCGTGAACTGTTCGAACAGCAGCGCGAGCGGCTGGGGTTGCGCTGGGCCGCCGGCAAGTCCGGTGAGAAGCGCGAGCTGGAGGCCGGCAATACCGTCTCGCGGCGTCCCTCGCTGGCCGGCTACCTCAACGCGATCTATCCCAACAAGGTGCAGATCCTGGGCACCGAGGAACTGTCCTGGCTGGATGCACTGGAACCACGCCAGCGCTGGGAGACCATCGAAAAGATCATGCAGTCGCACCCGCTGGCGCTGGTGCTGACCCGCAACCAGCCCTGCCCGGAAGACCTCCGCGCCGCTGCTGACGAATCCGGCACGCCGCTGTGGCTCTCGCCCAAGCGCGGCCACGAACTGCTCAACCACCTGTCCTACCATCTGGCGCGTACGCTGGCGCCGCGGGTGATCCTGCACGGCGTGTTCATGGAGATCTATTCCATCGGCGTGCTGATCACCGGCGAGGCCGGATCGGGCAAGAGCGAGCTGGCGCTGGAGCTGCTCACCCGCGGCCATCGCCTGGTCGCCGACGATGCCCCCGAGTTCACCCAGATCGCCCCGGACGTACTCGACGGCACCTGCCCCGAACTGCTGCAGGACCTGCTGGAAGTGCGCGGCCTGGGCGTGCTCAACGTGCGCGAGATGTTCGGCGACACGGCTGTAAAGAAGAACAAGTACCTTCGGCTGATCGTCCACCTGACCAAGCCGATGACCGAACCCACCCCACATGGCTACGAACGCCTGACCGGCGATTCGGGCACCCGCCATGTGCTGGACCTGGACGTTCCGCTGATCACCCTGCCGGTGATGCCCGGCCGCAACCTGGCCGTACTGACCGAAGCCGCGACCCGCCTGCACATCCTGCGCACCAAGGGCATCGACCCGGCGGCTATGTTCATCGCCCGCCACAGCAACCTGCTGGAACGGCGAACACCCTGATTTCCCTGCCCCTCGAAGAGCCTGTCCATGAGCACCGTCACCCCCTCCGCCCCGACCCTGATCATCGTCAGCGGCCTGTCCGGCTCGGGTAAATCCGTCGCCCTGAAGACCTTCGAGGACCAGGACTACTACTGCTCGGACAACCTGCCGATCAATCTGCTGCCCGACTTCGTGCGCAGCCTGCTGGCCAACCATGACGGCAGCGCGCCCCGCCGCCTGGCCGTGGGCATCGACGTTCGCGGACAGGCCGATCTGAGCCAGCTGGGCAACTGGCGGCAGCTGGCCACTGACGCCGGCGTGGAAGTGAAGGTACTGTTCTTCGAGGCCAGCGATGAGGCTGTGCTCAAGCGCTACGCCGACACCCGGCGCCGTCATCCGCTGAGCCAGCTGGGCCTGTCGCTGCCCGAAGCGATCGCACGCGAACGTGAATTGACGGCACCGCTGCGCCGCGAGGCCGATGCGGTGATCGATACCAGCAACCTCAACGTGCATCAGCTGCGGCGGCGGATCATCACCGAGTTCACGCTGGACCATGCCACCGGACTGTCCCTGCTGTTCGAATCGTTCGCGTACAAGCGCGGCGTGCCGGCCGAGGCGGACTTCGTATTCGATGCGCGGGTGCTGCCCAATCCACACTGGGACCCCGATCTGCGTGCGCTGAGCGGCCGCGAACCGGGCGTGCGCGACTATCTGGAAGCACAGCCGGACGTGCAGCGTTACCTGGCCCAGCTGATGGATTTCCTCGATACGTGGCTGCCGAAACTGGGGGATGGCACCCGCAGCTACGTGACCGTGGCGTTCGGCTGCACCGGCGGCAAGCACCGCTCGGTGTTCCTGGCCGAGCGCATGGCCCGGCACGCCCGCGAGATGGGCTGGCAGGACGTGGCCACCTACCACCGCGAACAGGATTGAGGGTGGTCGGCCGGGCTGCGCCCGGCACCCACCGGTAGTGCCGGCCGCTGGCCGGCAACAGCAACAGCAACAGCAAAAGCGGCATTCCGTGGGATGGCGGGGCGGTGTGGATAGGCAGGACACGCCGTGAACCCGTCCATGGGGGCTCGATGGCGCCATCCATGGCGCCAACGGTCCTGCCTACCCACACCGCCCCGCCTCTGACAGATTCCGTGCGCTGTTGGTAGGTGTCGACCTTGGTCGACACGGTAGATCCACGCCATGCGTGGATGAATCGCTGCCAGGCATCGAAAAACGCATGGGGTCGGATCCCTTTTTCAATGAAAAAGGGCCCCGACCCGAGCAACACTGAATACGGGACACAGTACCCCTCATCTGCTGCTATCGCCGATTCACCTTGACCTGTTAACGTGCAGTAATGACCTGTGGCATTCTCCTCGTAACACATCCCGGGGTCGGGACCGCCCTGCTTGACGTGGCGACCCGGCTCCTGCGGCAGTTGCCGCTGAAAACCGAAGCTTTCGAAGTACCGTTCGACGCAGACCTGGACGCCCTGCTCCCGCTCGCCTCGGCCGCTTTGCGGCGGGTCGATGGAGGTGACGGCGTGCTGATCCTGACCGACCTGTACGGCGCCAGCCCCGCCAACCTTGCCGGGCAGCTGGCCCGGCTGGGGACCCCGGTTCGCCGGGTATCGGCGCTGAGCCTGCCGATGTTGCTGCGGGTGATGAATTATCCGGAACAGGGACTGGATCAACTGCCCGCCACAGCCGCGGCGGGTACCCGTAATGGAGCGATAGTCGACGATGCTTGAACGAGAACTCACCGTCAGCAACCGCCTGGGCCTGCATGCCCGGGCCACCGCCAAGCTGGTGCAGACCCTGGCACCGTTCCGCTGCAACGTGACCATGGCCGCCAAGGGCCGTGAGATCAACGCCAAGAGCATCATGGGCGTGATGCTGCTGGCCGCCGGCCAGGGCACCCCGGTCACCGTGCGCATCAACGGCGAGGATGAAGCCGCCGCGATGGAAGCGGTGGTCGGCCTGTTCGAACGCCGCTTCGACGAGGACAGCTGAGCGTGCCGCGCGCACGCGCCAGCCAGGTCCCTTCCGGCCAACGGCCGGTACAGCTGCTGGCCGGCCACGGCGCCGCGCGCGGAACGGCGATGGGCCGGGCACGCGTGCGGCTGCCGCATGCGCTGGAGGTGGCCGAGCAGCGCGTGGCCGCCCACCAGGTCGAGGCCGAACTGGCGCGCCTGCACCGGGCGCTGGATGCCGCGCGTACGGAAATGCACGAGCTGCGCCAGCGCCTGCATGGCGCCCTGAACCAGGAAGTGGGCGAGTTCCTCGACCTGCACGCGCTGCTGCTGGACGACCCCGAGCTGCTGTACGGCCTGGACGAGCTGATCCGCAGTGGCCCGTACAGCGCCGGCTATGCCTTGCGCCTGCAGCGCGACCGCCTGGCCAAGGTCTTCGATGGCATGGACGATGCCTATCTGAAGAGCCGCATGGACGATCTCGACCATGTGATCGGGCGCATCCACGCCTTCCTGCAACCCGAACGGCCGTCGGCAGTGAAAGGCCTGGCCGGCGAGATCCTGGTCTGTGACAACATCGCGCCCTCCGAGCTGGCGCAGCTGCAGGCACAGGGCGTGGTCGGCATCGTCACGGCCGCCGGCAGCGCGCTGTCGCACAGCGCGATCCTGGCGCGCAGCCTGCACCTGCCCCTGATCGTCAACGTGCCGCAGCTGCTCAGCCGCATCGCCGATGGCGATGTGCTGATCATCGATGGCGCCGACGGCAGCATCACCGTCAACCCGCAGGCCGACAACCTGCGGGACTACCGCGTCCGGCTGAAGGAGCACGCGCGCGAGCAGCGCGAGCTCAGCCGCCTGCGCAGCAAGCCCAGCCGTACCCGCGACCAGGTCGACATTGCCCTGCTGGCCAATGCCGAATCACTGGAAGACGTGACCCAGGCACATGCACTGGGCGCGCAGGGGCTCGGCCTGTACCGCACCGAATTCCTGTTCCTGCAGCGCAATGAGCTGCCGGACGAAGAAGAGCAGTTCCAGACCTACCGCGATGCCGCGCTGGGCATGAGCGGGCGGCCGGTCACCATACGCACGCTGGACCTGGGCGCGGACAAGGCCGACCGTACCGGCCTGACCCTGAGCAACGAAGAGAACCCTGCACTCGGCCTGCGCGGGGTGCGCCTGTCGCTGGCACGACCGAAAGTGGCCGACACCCAGCTGCGCGCGATCCTGCGCGCGTCTGCATACGGCAAGCTGCGCGTACTGGTGCCGATGGTCAGCACCCGCGAGGAGCTGCTGGCCGTGCGCCGGCGCATGCTCAAACTGACCGAACAGCTGCGCGGCGAAGGCCACATGGTGTCCGACCATGTACCGCTGGGCGCGATGATCGAAGTCCCCGCCGCTGCGCTGGCGCTGGAGAGCTTCATCGACCTGGTCGATTTCCTGTCGATCGGCACCAACGATCTGGTGCAGTACCTGCTGGCTGCCGACCGCAACAACGAGGCGCTGGGCGAGTTGTATTCACCGTTGCACCCGGCCGTGCTGCGGCTGCTGCAGATGGTGATCGAGACCGGCGCGCGTCACCGCGTCCCGGTGGCGGTCTGCGGCGAGATGGCCGGTGATGCCCGGATGACCCCGCTGCTGCTGGCGCTGGGCCTGAGCGAGTTCAGCCTGCACCCGGGTACGTTGCTGGAGGTACGCCGCGCGATACGCGAAGCCGATCTGGGTGCGCTGCGCGCCCGTGCCCCTAAGTTGCTGGCCGCGCGCGACCGCCGCGCCATCGAACGCTGGCTGGCGCTGGTGGCGGACGCGTCCTGATTTGCGCGCTACGCGCTCGCCTGGCATTGCCCGGCGGAACATGTGGACCCGCTGGCCGCTGGCCCGACCCAGATTCGATCCGCAGAAGCAGCCCCTTGTTGTTCAAGGGGCGCGCCGACAGGCGGGGGATAAGGTTGAATGCGTGGACCCCAGTGGCCGCAGGCCAGCGGGGTATGCGCTGAAACATCGCCTTGCGATAATGACGCGCTGAACACCCCTGTTGCCGCATCCTTGCCGGGATCGCGGCTTTTCTTATCCCGCGGGAGCTGCGATGGCTGAAGCTGTACGCCACGACAAGACTGCGCGCCAACTGCGGATGCTGTCCGATGCACTGGACAGCGGCCGGCTGGGCCCGGTACGTCGCCTGGTCAACACCCTGGCCCCGGCCGAGATCGGCAACCTGCTTGAATCGCTGCCGCCGGGCAAGCGCGAGGTGGTGTGGGGCCTGGTCGATCCTGAAGACGACGGCGAGGTGCTGGTCCACGTCGGCGAAGACGTGCGCGAAAGCCTGCTCGCGGACATGGACCCGGACGAGATCATCGCCGCGGTCGAAGACCTGGACATCGACGATCTGGCCGACCTGGTCGAAGACCTGCCGGATACGGTCATCGATGAAGTCCTCAAGTCGATGGACCGCGAGAACCGCGAGCGGCTGGAACAGGTGCTGTCCTATCCCGAGGACAGCGCCGGCCGCCTGATGAACCCGGACGTGGTGACCGTGCGCGCCGACGTCAACGTCGACGTGGTGCTGCGCTACCTGCGCCTGCGCGGCGAATTGCCTGACCACACCGACCACCTGTTCGTGGTCAGCCGGCGGCACCAGTATCTCGGCCGGGTGTCGCTGGCGGCACTGGTGACCCACGAGGACACCACCCCGATCAACCGCCTGATCGACGACGAGCAGCCGGCCATCGACGTCGGCGAGAGCGACCAGGAAGTGGCACGGCAGTTCTCCGACCATGACTGGATCTCCGCACCGGTAGTCGACGAGAACAACATCCTCGTTGGCCGCATCACCATCGATGACGTGGTCGACATCATCCGCGGCCAGGCCGAGCACCAGGCGCTGGGCGCCGCCGGCCTGGACGAGGACGAGGACCTGTTCAGCCCGGTCTGGCGCGCCATGCGCCGCCGCCTGATGTGGCTGTCGATCAACCTGTGCACGGCCTTCCTGGCCTCCAGCGTGGTCGGCCACTTCGAGGGCACGATCGACAAGCTGGTGGCGCTGGCGGTGCTGATGCCGATCGTGGCCGGCCTGGGCGGCAATGCCGGTACCCAGGTGCTGGCGCTGATGGTGCGCGGCCTGGCGTTGGGCCAGGTGGGCGCCTCCAACGCGCGCACGCTGCTGTGGAAGGAAGTGCGGGTGGCCGCGCTCAACGGCCTGCTGCTCGGCTCGATACTGGGGCTGATCGTGCTGGCCTGGTTCCACTCGCCCGGGCTGTCGGCGGTGATCGCCATCGCGCTGACCTGCAACCTGCTGTTCGCTGCACTGGCCGGCGTACTGGTGCCGCTGACGCTGAAACGCTTCGGCTTCGACCCGGCGCTGGCCAGCGGCATCTTCCTGACCGCCGTGACCGACTCGATGGGCTTCTTCACCTTCCTCGGCCTGGCCACGCTGGTGCTGCTGCACTGATCCCTGCCGGGCCGGATCCCCGCAACGCGGAGCTCCGACCCACGCCAAAACCCAGGGTCGGATCCCCGCGGCGCGGTGCTCTGACCCGATTCCAACTGGACCCTCATGGCCACCACGATCGAAGACTATTTCCAACCCGGCTGGCGCGACCAGCAGCACACCTGCCCGGCCTGCGAATGGAAGGGCAGTTCGCGCGCCATGGAGATGGAACTGGACGAGGACGCGACCGAGTACGCCTGCCCGGTCTGCGAAAACCCGTTGCTGGTGGTGCTGCACCCGGACATGGCGCAGGTGCAGGCTGCGGCGGCGGCAGGCAATGCCGAAGCGCAGGAACAACTGGACATCATCGCCAGCTTCCCCCGCCCGCAGTGATGCGGCGCAAGATGCCGCGTTGACCTGCGGCGGACTAGGATGCGGCTGAACCCACCGCTCTTGGAACGTCGATGGCCCGTACGATGATGCGCTGGCTGCCAATGCTGGCGATCCTGATGATGGCCGGCTGCGCCTCGCACCCGGACAGCGCACGTGGCCGCTTCGAATCGCGTGCGGTGAAAGTGGATGGCCGCACCGCCTATTACCAGGTGTTCATTCCGGCAACCGCGGCGCGCACGCCTGGCGCGCTGCCGGTGGTGCTGTTCCTGCACGGATCCGGCGAGCGTGGCGGCGACGGCGTCAAGCAGACCCATGCGGGGCTGGGGCCGCACCTGCGCAGGCACGCGGCCGACTTCCCCGCGTTGGCCGTATTCCCGCAGGTGCCGGGCCGCCAGGAATGGAGCGGGCGCAACAACCGGGTTGCGCTGGCCGCCCTGGACGCCACCATCGCCGAGTTCGGTGCCGATCCCTCGCGGCAGTACCTGACCGGGATGTCGATGGGCGGCTATGGCAGCTGGAACATCGCGCTGGATGACCCCGGCCGCTTCGCCGCGATCGTGCCGGTATGCGGCGCGGTGCTGGCGCCGCGCGCGGTGCGTCCGACGCTGTTCGTCGAACAGGTGGCCCAGGAATCCGATCCGTATGCCGCGATCGCCAAGCGGCTTCGGCACACACCGATCTGGATCTTCCATGGTGCGCTGGATGATGTGGTGCCGCCGGACGACGACCGCCGGCTGCACGCCGCCTTCCAAAGCGCCGCCGCACGCGACGTGCGCTACACCGAGTACCCGGAGGGCAACCACAATGCCTGGGACGCCACCTACGCGGACCCGGCGATGTGGGCATGGCTGTTCGCGCAGAAGCGCTGAACCGCGGCTTCTGCTGGGAAACATCTGTTGGTGGATACCTACCGTTGGTCGGCTTGGGTATTGGTGGGTGCCGACCGTTGGTCGGCACTATCTCTCCGCTTCGGGGTAATCCATTGCTTGGTACCTCCCATCAATCTCCCATCGGCACCAGGCATACGGATACTCTCCCACGCAGCTCGCCAAGTTCGCCCTGACCGGGTTGGCGACGATGTACATCGCATGGCGAAACAGTGATTCTTCAGAACGAATGGCGTGATCGTGATAGCTCGATTGCCAAAATGGTCCTGTCTTGCCCAGCATGCGGTTGATCCGCAATGCACTGCTCGATTTGAAGCGTTGCATGATGTAGTCCAGCGAGAACGCACGGATCTCCACAAGCCAATGGATGTGGTCCGGCATGACCACATAGGCAAGTGAGTGCGTCAGGCCATCATCATCAATGCGACGGAACACATCCATCACCTCCTGTGCCGCAGTGGCATCATCGAAGTAGCGTCGACGTTCCTGGGTGACGGTGGTCAGGATGTAGGATTGCCCGATCCGGGAATGGCGGCCAAGGCGTAGGCGTGCGCGGTTCATGGGCCCAAGCGTGCGCCTGCCGGTATCTCTCTTCTATCGGGCAACACGTCAATACAGGTAGGCCCGAAACCATTCAATGGCCAGGCCCGCACTTCACCGCACTGATGGTTCAGTGCCGACCAACGGTCGGCACCCACCAAAGGGGTCAGCCCAGCAAGGTTTCCAGCACGGCCATGCGCACCGCGACGCCGTTGGCGACCTGGCGCAGCACCCACGATTGCGGGCCATCGGCCACGTCGTCGGTCACTTCCACGCCGCGGTTGATCGGCCCCGGGTGCAGTACCGCAGCGTCCTTGCCGGCACGCGCCAGGCGCTCGCGGGTCAGGCCGTACTGCGCGTGGTACTGCTCCAGCGACGGCACCAGGCCTTCTTCCATGCGCTCGCGCTGCAGGCGCAGCATCATCAGCGCGTCGACGCCTTCCAGCATCGCGTCGAAATCATCGCCGACCACGCAACCCTTCAGGGTCTCGTCGTCCGGCAGCAGCGACTGCGGGCCGCACACGCGGATCTCGCCCACGCCCAGCGTGCGCAGCGCATGCAGGTCGGTGCGGGCCACGCGCGAGTGCTTCACGTCGCCGACGATCACCACCTTCAGCTTCGAGAAATCCGGGCCCTTGGCCTGGCGCAGGGTCAGCATGTCCAGCAGGCCCTGGGTCGGGTGCGCGCTGCGGCCGTCGCCGGCATTGATCAGCGCGGTGCCCTCGCCCGCAGCGTCGGCAAGCGCGGCCACGGCGCCGTCATCGGGGTGGCGCACCACGAAGCCGCGCACGCCCATCGCTTCCAGGTTGCGCAGCGTGTCGCAGGCGGTTTCGCCCTTGCGCGTGGACGAGGTCGAGGCATCGAAGTTCAGCACATCGGCCCCGAGGCGCTGCGCGGCCAGCTGGAACGAGCTGCGGGTGCGCGTGGACGGCTCGAAGAACAGCGTGCACACCGCCGAACCAGCCAGCACGTGGCGCTTGTTGCCGACACGGCCGACTGCGGCGTCGCGGATCTGCCCTGCCCGATCGAGCAGCTGCAGCAGGGTTTCGCGTGGCAGGCCCTCCAGGGTCAGCAGGTGGCGCAGGCGTCCGGAGACATCGATTTGCTGGGCAGTCATGGCGGGAGTCGTGCAGTCAGGGAATGGGGGTGGCGTCGTCGGGGGACGACAGCCAGCGGTCGATGATCACCGCCGCGGCCACGGCGTCGAGGGCGGCCGCATCACGGCGACGCTTGCGCCCTTCGGCGCGCTCGACGGCGAAACGGCGGGCAGCCTCGACCGAGCTGGAACGCTCGTCGATCATCACCACCGGCAGCTTGAAGCGCTCCCGCAGCTGGCGGGCAAAGCCCTGCGCACGCTTGCGGTTGGGCTGGTCCTGGCCGTCCAGGGTCAGCGGGTCGCCGACCACCAGGCCGTCGGGCTTCCATTCCTTGAGCAGGCGTTCGATCGCGGTCCAGTCCGGGCCGTTGCCGTGCACATCGACCACCGCCACCGCGCGCGCATGCGCGGCAAAGGCACTGCCGATGGCCACGCCGATCCGCCGCGAGCCGACATCAAAACCCAGGACCGTGCCGTCACGACGGATGGCCGGGGCAGCAGAATCCGGTGCGGGCGTGATGGGCTCAGACATGGCCGCTGTAGTCAGTCAGCCGGAACAGGTCCACGCCGATACGCGAAGCCGCACCCTGCCAGCGCTGCTCCAGCGGCAGCTGGAACACCAGCTCGGCATCGGCCGGCACGGTCAGCCAGCTGTTCTCGGACAGCTCGCTTTCCAGCTGCCCTGCGCCCCAACCGGCACAGCCGAGGGTGACCACCGCATTGGCCGGGCCTTCGCCGCGCGCCATCGCTTCGAGGATGTCGCGCGAGGTGGTCAGGTACAGGCCGTGGCCCACGGTCAGGCTGGAATCCCACGCGCGCGCGTCGTCATGGATGACGAAGCCGCGTTCGGGATGCACCGGACCGCCATTGAGCACCATGCGCGCCTGCAGCTCGCCATCACCGGTGGTGATGTCCATCTGCGCGAGCACTTCACCCAGCGTGTATTCGGAAGGCTGGTTGACCAGCACGCCCATCGCCCCGTTCTCGTCGTGCTGGCAGATCAGCGCGACGCTGCGGGCAAAGGTCGCGTCGAGCAGCGACGGCAGCGCGACGAGCAGGTGATCGGCAAGGGAGGTCGGCATTACAGGCATGGGCCCATTCTACCTGCTGGGGGCGGGATGGTCGCGCGATGGCGCCGAACCACGATGGGCTAGGATGGTGCTTTGCCACGGAAGGTCATTGATGCCGTCTTCTTCGCCCCTGACCCTGCCGGCACGCAGCGCCATCGTCCTGCTTGCCCTGCTGCAGGGCCTGATGCTGTATGCCGCGCAGGAGCTGTCCGATGCGTGGCCGTTCCGCGATATCGGCTGGCGCTATTGCTGGTACGCCTGGGTGCTGGCCATTCCCAGCGCAGTGGCGCTGAGCCTGGTCGAGCTGGGCCAGCGCCGCCTGTGGCTGCAGGCCGTGCTTGGCTCGACGGTGGTGCTGGCGCTGGCCGGCTGGATCGGCTGGAACCTCAATGGCGAAACCGCACTGGAATCGGGCGCGCTGCAGTTTCCGTTGACCCTGGGCATGGCCGTGGCGGTGTTCGTGGCCCTGCCCTGGTGGCAGTTCCAGCTGCTGCATGGGCACTGGCGCGCCAGCTACCCCGAGTTGTTCGAGCGCGCCTGGCAGAACGGTTTGACCCTGGCCCTGGCGGCGCTGTTCACCGGGCTGACCTGGCTGCTGCTGTGGCTGTGGGCAGCGCTGTTCCAACTGCTGGACGTGAATGTCTTCCGCGACCTGTTCCGGCAGGACGCTTTCATCGCACTGGCCACCGGCAGCCTGGCCGGGTTCGGCGTGCTGATCGGGCGCACCCAGCACCGCGCGATCCAGATCACCCGCCAGGTGCTGTTCGCGATCTGCCGCGGGCTGCTGCCGCTGCTGTCGTTCATCGCCGTATTGTTCGTGCTGAGCCTGCCGCTTACCGGGCTGGAGCCGCTGTGGAAGACCCGTTCGGCCGCCAGCCTGCTGGTGGTGGTGTCGCTGCTGCTGGTGACGTTCACCAATGCGGTCTACCAGCAGGGGGAAGACAGTGTCTCCTACCCTCTGGTGCTGCGCAGGCTGGTCGAAGCCAGCCTGCTGACACTGCCGGTTTACGCCGCGCTGGCACTGTATGCATTGGGCCTGCGCGTGGCGCAGTACGGCTGGACCCTGGATCGCTTCTGGGCGGTGCTCGTCGCATTGGCCGTGGCCGGCTATGCCCTGGGCTATGCGCTGGCGGTACTGCGTCGCCAGGGCCGCTGGCTGCAGGCGCTGGAACCGGTCAACCGCTGGATGTGCTGGGTGGTGCTCGCACTGGCCCTGCTGGGCAACTCGCCCCTGCTGGACCCGGTGCGGCTGACCCTGTCCAGCCAGCTGGCGCGCCTGCGTGCGGATCCGCCGGCGATCACCAGCAGCGACGTCAACGTGCTGCGCTTCGATCTGGGGCGCCGTGGCGTGCGGGCGCTGCGCGAACTGCAGCGCGATCCGGCCATCACCGCCGATGCCAACGCGCCACAGGTGGTCGCGGCAGCGCTGGCGCGTACCTCCCGCTGGGACGACGGCCACCGCCTCGACAAGGGGCCGCAGGACGTCGCCGCCCTGCGGCGCGCGCTGAAGCTGGCCGCCGGATCCAGCTCGCCACCGGACGACTGGTGGAAAGCTCTGGCCACCCGATCGATCAATGGCGAATCCTGCGCACAGAGCGAGCGCGACTGCCTGATCGTGCATCGCGACCTGGACGGTGATGGTACCGGCGAAGTGCTGCTGTGCGAGCTGTACACCCACCGTGGACCGGACTGCGTGCTGTACGCACGTGGCAAGGATTCCCAGTGGCGCCGGGCCGGTGCGCTGTTCGGCACCGTCAGCGGCCAGGCCGAGACGATCAACCAGGCCCTGCGTGACGGCAGACTCACGCTCATTCCACCGCGCTGGCCGATGCTGTCCATCGGCGGGCACCCTGCGGTGGCCATCGATCCCGAATCCGAATCCGAATCCGAATCCGATTCCAACGAGCCTTCCCCATGAGCGGCTACTGCCTCATCGCCCCGGGCCATCCGGTGCACGACTATTACCACGCCAACGAGTACGGCTTCCCGCAACGTGACGAGCGCGAGCTGTTCGAGCGGCTGGTGCTGGAAATCAACCAGGCCGGCCTGAGCTGGGAAACGATCCTGAAGAAGCGCGAGGGCTTCCGCGCGGCCTACGACGGCTTCGATGTGGACCGCGTGGCCGCGTATGCCGAGCAGGACATCGAGCGCCTGCTGTCGGACGCGGGCATCATCCGCAACCGGCTGAAGGTGCTGGCGGCGATCCACAACGCGCAGGTGATCCAGCAGCTGCGGGCCAGCCATGGCAGCTTCGCGGCGTGGCTGGATGCACACCACCCGCGCAGCAAGGCCGACTGGGTGAAGCTGTTCAAGAAGACCTTCCGCTTCACCGGCGGCGAGATCACCGGCGAATTCCTGATGAGCCTGGGCTACCTGCCCGGTGCGCACGCCGAGGATTGCCCGGTGCATGCGCGGCTGCTGATGCTGTCGCCGCCGTGGTTGAAGGCCGCCGCCCGCTGATGGATCTCCGCGCGTGGGTGCCGGTAGTGCCGGCCGCTGGCCGGCAACCCCGTTGAACGGTCACACGCCCATGTAGCGGCCAGGGCGGTGGTTGAACATCAGCACGAGGCTGAGCACCACCGCGCCGATGGCCGAGTACAGCACCTTCGACGGCGACAACACGAAGAACGCGGCCACCATCAGGCAGGCGTCGTAGGACATCTGCACCTTGCCCGCGCTCCAGCCACGGGTGCGCTGCAGGTACACCGCCAGGATGCCGATGCCGCCAAGGCTTGCACGGTGGCGGATGAAGAACAGGATGCCCAGGCCGGACAACGCACCGCCGACAATCGCCGAGTACAGCGGGTTGATGTGCGAGAAGTCGATCCAGCGCGGCAGCAGGTCGGTCAGCACGCCACAGGCGGTGACCGCGGCGAAGGTCTTCAGGGTGAATTCCCAGCCCATGCGCCGCAGCGCCACCCAGTAGAACGGCAGGTTGACCAGCACGAACACCAGGCCGAAGTTCCAGCCCATCGCGTAGTGCAGCAGGAAGGCCATGCCCGCCATGCCGCCGATCATCAGCCCGCCCTTGGCGAAGATGGCCAGGCCCAGCGAGGCCACCATCGTGGCCAGCACCATGCCCTGCACGTCCTCGGTGATCGAGTGACGCAGCGCTTTGTCGTCGGCGGTGGTGCCGGCGCTGTCGGGCGGCGGGGTCAGCGGACCGGCGGTGACCAGGTGGCCGTCAGCGTCGTCGCACGGCGCGGGGCCATGGGAGGGAAGGGACATGCGGGTGGGGGAACAGCAGGTGGGGAGCGCTATTAGACACGATCCGCATGACAGTTGCAGATGAAATCGTTCAGCTGAATGCGCCCCAGCCCGCCTCCGCCGGCCGCCGGTCACCCCTTGCGGGCCAGATGGTGCGCCACCAGCGCGTTGGCGTGCCCATGGCCCAGGCCGTGTTCGCTCTTCAGGAAGCTGACCAGTTCCATGTGCTTGAGGCCCTTCCTTTTCGACAGCAGGCCGAACCAGTGCGCCACCGGCTGCCCGTAGGTCTTCTCGATGGAGGGGAAGTACGAGGCCGGGCCTTTCAGCTTGGTGTCAGTGCTCATCTGCAGCTCCCGTTGAAGTCATGCATTCGACGAACCACAGTCCCTGAAATCGACATCCCTACACGCCCGACCCAGTGCCGACCAACGGTCGGCACCCACCAAAGCAGAATGCCGTTCCAACAGCTCGCGGGAAACTGTCGAAGGCGGGGTGGGTCCGGTTGAGGGGGCGTGAGCCGCATGGGCCCGAGGCATGCCTCGGGCGGGTTGGGCAAGACGCCCAAACCCGGTCTTGCCGTATGCGCAGGACAGCGCACACGAGCAAGCGGCGACCGAGCCACACGGACGGCGTCCCCCTCAACCGGACCCACCCCGCCATCCCACGGAATGCACGCATTTGACGTTGACGTTGCCTTGGCTTGAAGCAGGTGCCGGGCGCAGCCCGGCCGTATCATTCCCGCATGCCCCGCGAAAATCTCAACGACCTGCAGGCCTTCGTCCACGTTGCCCGCGAGGGCAGCTTCACCAAGGCTGCCGCCCAGCTGGGCGTGTCCCAGTCCGCGCTCAGCCATGCCATGCGCGGACTGGAGCAGCGCCTGGGCGTGCGCCTGCTGACCCGCACCACCCGCAGCGTCTCGACCACCGAAGCCGGTGCCCGCCTGCTCGATACCCTGGCCCCGCGCCTGGCCGAGATCGAGGACGGGCTGGCCGCGCTGGCCGAGTACCGTGAACGCCCGGCCGGCACCATCCGCATCAATGCTACCGGCCACGCCGCCGAGTACATCGCCTGGCCCAGGCTGGCGCCGCTGCTGCAGCAGTATCCGGATTTGAAGGTGGAACTGGCGGCCGACTACGGGTTGGCCGACATCGTGGCCGAGCGCTACGACATCGGCATCCGCCTGGGCGAGCGGCTGGCGCGCGATATGATCGCCGTACCGATCAGCCCGCCGCTGCGCATGCGCGTGGTCGGGGCGCCCAGCTACTTCCGCCAGCACGTGGTGCCGCGGCATCCGGACGACCTGGCCGGGCACAACTGCGTGACCCTGCGGCTGCCTACGCATGGTGGGCTGATGCCGTGGGATTTCGGCCAGGACGGCAATGAACTGAGCGTGCGCGTGAGCGGCCAGTGGACGTTCAACACCATGGGCATGACCCGCACCGCTGCGCTGGCCGGCAGCGGATTGGCCTGGCTGCCGCAAGACCAGGTGCAGCCGATGCTGGACGATGGACGGCTGCAATCAGTGCTGGACGACTGGTGCCCGCACTTCGATGGTTACTACGCGTATTACCCTTCGCGCCGCCACGTGACCGTGGCGATGCGGACGGTGCTTGATGCGCTGCGCGGGCCGATGGGGCGTTGAGGAGTGCGGACCAACGGTCCGCACCCACCACCAACGGTCCGCACCCACCTGGTGATCAACCCTTGGCCTGTGCCGCACGCTGCGGGTTGTAGCGCTCGCCAACGATCGACACTTCGTCCAGCGCCTGCGCGATGCGTTGCAGTTCTTCCGGCGCCAGCTGCAGGTCGGCCGCGCCCAGGTTTTCTTCCAGGCGATGAACCTTGGTGGTGCCCGGAATCGGCACGATCCACGGTGCCTGCGCGAGCAGCCAGGCCAGCGCGACCTGCGCAGGCGTCGCACCGCGCGCTGCCGCAATCGTGCTGATGCGATCCACCAACGCCTGGTTGGCGCGGCGCGCCTCCACTTCGAAACGCGGCACGGTATTGCGGAAGTCGTTGGCGTCGAAGGTGGTATCGGGGTTGATCGCACCGGTCAGGAAGCCGCGGCCCAGCGGGCTGAACGGCACGAAGCCGATGCCCAGCTCCTGCAGCGTCGGCAGCAGCTCACGCTCCGGCTCGCGCCACCACAGCGAATACTCACTCTGCACGGCGGCGACCGGCTGCACGGCATGCGCGCGACGCACGGTGGCAGCACTGGCCTCGGACAGGCCGAAGTGGCCGACCTTGCCCTCGGCGATCAGGTCGCGCACGGTGCCGGCCACATCCTCGATCGGCACGTTCGGGTCGACGCGGTGCTGGTAGAACAGATCGATATGGTCGGTACGCAGGCGCTTGAGGCTGGCTTCGGCCACGGCACGGATGTTCTCCGGGCGGCTATCCAGGCCGGCATCGGTGCGCGCGTCCCTGAAACCAAACTTGGTGGCGATCACCAGCCTGTCGCGGTGGGGCGCCAAGGCCTGGCCGAGCAGGTCTTCGTTGGTGTAGGGGCCGTACACCTCGGCGGTGTCGAAGAAGGTCACGCCGCGCTCGACGGCGGCATGCAGCAGGGCGATGCCCTGGCTCGGTTCAACCGGCTGGCCGTAGGCATGGGTCAGGCCCATGCAACCCAGGCCCAGAGCGGAAACCTTCAGGCCGCTGCGGCCGAGTTCACGTGTCTGCATCGTCGTACTCCAGAGGGGGAGCGCTGACGATACGCCTGCGGTGGCGATGGATTGAGCCGGCTGGACCGCAGTCGGTCATGACTGGAATTCATCAATCCGGTCATGACCGTTGCCGGCCAGGTCAGCGGATTTCGGAGATCTCCACCCCATCCAGCCCCTGCGACAGGGTGCGCGCGTCGCCGCCCTGGCTGAGCTTGATGCGCAGGCGCACCTCGTTCTGCGAATCGGCGTAACGCAGCGCGTCCTCGTAGCTGATCTCGCCGGCCTGGTACAGCTCGAACAGGCTCTGGTCGAAGGTCTTCATGCCCAGCTGGACCGAGTCCTTCATCACTTCCTTCAGCTTGTGGATCTCGCCGTCGCGGATGTAGTCCTGTACCAGTGGCGTGCCCAGCAGGATCTCCATCGCCACCTTGCGCGAGCGGCCATCGGGCGACGGCACCAGCTGCTGCGCGACCACGCCCTTGAGGTTCAGCGACAGGTCCATCAACAGCTGGTTGCGGCGGTCTTCCGGGAAGAAGTTGACGATGCGGTCCATCGCCTGGTTGGCATTGTTGGCATGCAGCGTGGCCAGCACCAGGTGGCCGGTTTCGGCGAATGCGATGGCGTGGTCCATGCCTTCGCGGGTACGCACCTCGCCGATCATGATCACGTCCGGCGCCTGGCGCAGGGTGTTCTTCAGCGCAGCTTCCCAGCTGTCGGTATCGATGCCGACTTCGCGCTGGGTGATGATGCAGCCCTCGTGCTTGTGCACGAATTCGATCGGGTCTTCGATGGTGATGATGTGGCCGGTCGAGTTCTGGTTGCGGTAACCGATCATCGCCGCCAGCGAAGTCGATTTACCGGTACCGGTGGCACCGACGAACAGGATGATGCCGCGCTTGGTCATCGCCAGCGTCTTGATGATCGGCGGCAGGCTCAGCTCTTCCACGGTCGGAATGCGCGTCTCGATGCGACGCAGCACCATGCCGACCTGGTTGCGCTGGTAGAAGCAGCTGACACGGAAGCGCCCGACACCGGACAGGCCGATGGCGAAGTTGCATTCGTGGGTCTTCTCGAATTCCTCGCGCTGCGCCGGGGTCATCACGTTGAGGACCAGGTCGCGGCTCTGCTGCGGCGTCAGTGGCGTCTGCGTGATCGGCGAGATCTTGCCGTTGACCTTCATCGCCGGCGGCATGCCCGCAGTGATGAACAGGTCCGAGGCGCGCTGGTGCGCCATCAGCTTGAGGAACGAAGTGAAATCGATGGTGGTCGCGGTGGTGTTCACGGCGGGCTCCCGGAAAGCGGTTTACCAGGTAACGGTCGGTGGAGGAAACAACACGGAGCGGCCGCGCCATTGCGCGCGCCGCCCGTCGCTGTCCCGCCTTACTCGAACAGGCGCTTGTCCTTGGCGTACTCGCGGGCCTGGTTGCGGGTGATCAGGCTGCGCTTGACCAGGTCCTGCAGATGCTGGTCCAGGGTCATCATGCCGTACTGCTGGCCGGTCTGGATGGCCGAGTACATCTGCGCCACCTTGTCCTCGCGGATCAGGTTGCGGATGGCCGGGGTGCCGACCATGATTTCCCACGCTGCGGTACGGCCGCCACCGACCTTCTTCAGCAGTGCCTGCGAGATCACCGCCCGCAGCGACTCGGACAACATCGAACGCACCATCGGCTTTTCGCCGGCCGGGAACACGTCGATGATACGGTCGATGGTCTTGGCCGCCGAGCTGGTGTGCAGGGTGCCGAACACCAGGTGGCCGGTTTCCGCGGCGGTCAGTGCCAGGCGGATGGTTTCCAGGTCGCGGAGTTCGCCGACCAGGATGATGTCCGGGTCCTCACGCAGTGCCGAGCGCAGTGCTTCGTTGAAGCCATGCGTGTCACGGTGCACTTCGCGCTGGTTGATCAGGCACTTCTGCGAGGTGTGCACGAATTCGATCGGATCCTCGACGGTGAGGATGTGGCCGTATTCGTTCTTGTTGATGTAGTCGATCATCGCCGCCAGCGTGGTCGACTTGCCCGAGCCGGTCGGGCCGGTCACCAGGATCAGGCCCTGCGGTTGCTGGATCACCTCGCGGAACAGCGGCGGGCAGGCCAGGTCCTCGAGGGTGAGCACCTCGGACGGAATGGTACGGAACACCGCGCCGGCGCCGCGGTTCTGGTTGAACGCGTTCACACGGAAGCGCGCCAGCGACGGGATCTCGAAGGAGAAGTCCACTTCGAGGAATTCCTCGTAATCGCGGCGCTGCTTGTCGGACATGATGTCGTACACCAGCGCGTGGACCTGCTTGTGGTCCAGGGCCGGGATGTTGATCCGGCGAACGTCGCCGTCCACGCGGATCATCGGCGGCAGGCCTGCAGACAGGTGCAGGTCGGACGCTTTGTTCTTTACGGAAAACGCCAGCAGTTCGGCGATATCCATGAGCGGCTACTCCCCAATAACGGCTTCGACTGGAAGGATCTTTCCCCGGGCGGCAGTATAGCCTCCTGATTCAACGGAACGCGTTACGTGGCCACTCCCCTGCCCCAGATCCTGAGCAACCTGCATGCCGCCGCCGAGGCGGCCGGCCGGCCCGATCCGCGCCTGCTGGCCGTTTCCAAGACCCAACCGGCCGAGGCCGTGGCTGCGCTGGCCGCACAGGGCCAGCAGGCCTTCGGCGAGAACTATGTGCAGGAAGCGCTGGCCAAGATGCAGGCGCTGCAGCACCTGGCGCTGGAGTGGCACCTGATCGGCCACCTGCAGTCGAACAAGGCCGAGGCGGTGGCCACCCATTTCGACTGGGTGCAGAGCGTGGACCGGCCCAAGCTGGTAACGGCGCTGGCGCGCCATCGCCCGGCCGCACGCAGCCCGCTGAATGTGCTGATCCAGGTCAACATCGACGATGAATCCAGCAAGCACGGCTGTGCACCGGAGGATGTCGAGGGGCTGGCCGCTGCGATTGCCGCCGAGCCCTCGCTGTGCCTGCGTGGCCTGATGGCGATTCCCGCGCCATGGCCCGAGGCCGAGCGTCGCCGCGATGCATTCGTGCGCATGCGCACACTTTTCCAGTCGCTGGCCGCCCAGCGCGCGCAGGTCGACACGCTGTCGATGGGCATGAGCAGCGACTACGCCGAAGCCATCGCCGAGGGCGCCACCCTGGTGCGCATCGGCACCGCCCTGTTCGGCGCGCGCGCGCGACCGGCCTGATTTTCCAAGGAGACATCCATGGCAGCTGATTCCATCACCTTCATCGGCGGCGGCAACATGGCGCGCAGCCTGATCGCCGGCCTGATCCGCCAGGGCGTGCCGGCCGCACACATCCATGTGGCCGAACCGGTTGCAGCGCTGCGCGAGTCGCTGGCTGGCGACTTCGGCGTGCAGGTGCACGACAACGCCACCGATGCCGGCGCACAGGGCAGCACCTGGCTGCTGGCGGTGAAGCCGCAGGTGCTGCGTGAGGTCTGCCAGTCGCTGCTGGCACTGGCCCAGGCAAACCGGCCGCTGGTGGTGTCGATCGCCGCCGGCATCACCAGCGCGCAGCTGGAACGCTGGCTGGGTGGCAACCTGCCGGTGGTGCGTGCGATGCCCAATACCCCCGCTCTGCTCGGCGCCGGCGTGACCGGCCTGTATGCCACTGCATCGGTGGATGCGCAGCAGCACGCGCAGGCCGAACAGGTGCTGGCCAGCGCTGGGCGCACGGTGTGGATCGAACGCGAGGCACTGATGGATTCGGTCACCGCCGTGTCTGGCAGCGGGCCGGCCTATGTGTTCCTGCTGGCCGAAGCGATGGAAGCGGCGGGCATTGCCCAGGGCCTGCCGGCCGACGCCGCGCGCACGCTGGTGGTGCAGACCCTGCTGGGCGCCTCGCGCATGCTGGATGAGGCCGGTGAGAGCCCCGCAGAGCTGCGCCGCCGCGTGACGTCACCCAACGGCACTACCCAGGCCGCGATCGAGAGCTTCCAGGCTGGCGGCTTCGAGGCACTGGTGGACAAAGCACTGCGCGCCGCGCAGGTGCGTGGACAGGAATTGTCTGCGGCGAATGATTGATCCCCTGGGGTCAGACCCCTCTGCCGAGGCAATGGGATCTGACCCCATCTACCCCGATGATCACTGCCCCAACGTGGCCATGACGAAATCGACGAAGCACTGCAAACGCGGGCGCGGGCGTCGATCGGGCAGGTAGATCAGGTGCATCGGCCGCGGTTCGGGCAGGTAGTCGCGCAGCAGCGGCTTCAACCGCCCCGCTGCGATCTCCGCCGCCAGCAGTGCGGTGGGCTGCAGTACCAGCCCGGCCCCGGCCACGGCGGCTTCGCGCAATGCGAATCCATCGTTGCTGCTCAGCCGTGCCTCCCAGTCGACCTGTTCGCCGTTGGCCAACTGCCAGCCATGCCCGCCGCGCCAGGCCAGGTGGCTCAGGCAGTCGTGCCCCTGCAGGTCATCCGGTGTTCGCGGCGTGCCGCGCCTGCGCAGGTAAGACGGCGCCGCGCACAGGCTCATCGCATACGGCGGCAGCGGCCGCGCCACCACCTCCTGCGATGGCAACGGCCCGACCCGGATCGCCGCGTCGAAGCCATCTTCGATCAGGTCCACGCGGCGGTTGCTCAGGTCCAGCTCGATATTCAACTGCGGCTGCGCACGCAGCAGGCCAGCCAGCTGCGGCGCCAGCACGCAGCTGCCCCAGGTGGTGGGCGCGCTGACCCGCAACAGGCCACGCGGCTGTACCTGCAGGCCGGCCACATCGGCCTCGGCCTGCTGCACTTGCTCCAGCACCTGCCGGCACCCGGCCAGGTAGGCGCTGCCGGCTTCGGTCAAGCGCTGGCGGCGGGTGTTCCGTTGCAGCAACGCGGTGCCCAGATGTGCTTCCAACTGCTGGATGTACTTGCCCACCATCACCGCCGACACCTGCAGCTGTTCGGCGGCGCCGGCGAAGCTGCCGCGCTCGGCCACTGCCACGAAGGCCTGCATGCAGCGAAGGGTATCCATTGCTAATCCAGAGTTAGGAATCTGCGAATCATACGCCGCTTACCTAACCCCACTGTGACGACGCAGACTGCGCTCACTCCCTCACGCAAGGAAAGGCCATGAAGATTCTCCTCGTCGGTGCCAGCGGTACCCTCGGCCAGGCAGTCGCCCGCCAGCTCGGCCAGCAGCACCAGATCCTCGCCGCCGGTCGCCACAGTGGCGAACTGCGTGTGGACCTGACTGACGACGCCAGCGTTGCCGAACTGTTCGCGCGTACCGGTGCAGTCGATGCGGTGATCTCCACCACCGGCTCGGTGCATTTCGGACCGCTGCAGGAGATGACGCCGGCACAGTTCAACAGCGGCCTGCAGGACAAGCTGCTGGGACAGGTGCGGCTGGCACTGGCCGCGCAGCACCACCTCAATGCCGGCGGCTCGATCACCCTGACCAGCGGCATCGTCAGCGCGCAGCCGATCCGCGACGGCGTCAACGCCACCGCAGTGAATGCCGCACTGGAAGGCTTCGTGCGCGCTGCCGCACTGGAGCTGCTGCCGCGCGGCCTGCGCATCAACGTGGTCAGCCCGAACGTACTGATCGAATCGATGGCGGCCTACGGCCCCTACTTCCCGGGCTTCGAAGCGGTAAGCGCGCAACGCGCGGCGCTGGCCTTCCAGCGTGCAGTGGAAGGCATCCAGAGCGGCGAGACGATCACGGTCTGGTAAGAAAAAGGGGACGGAGGGGATCAAGTCGTTTTCGTCCGCCGGGCATGGCCCGGCGCGACCGGGAGCGCGTCCCCTTTTTCATTCCCAGCGCATCGGGCCATCGCCGCGTTCGCCGAGAACGTCGCCAGGGTTGGCCAGGCGGCAATGCTGCAGTGACAGGCAGCCACAGCCGATGCAGCCGGTCAGCTCATCGCGCAGCAGCTGCAGCATGTGGATGCGCTCTTCCAGCTCGGTGCGCCAGCGCGCGGACAGCTTGGCCCAGTCAGCCTTGGTCGGTGCACGGCCTTCAGGCAGGCTCTCGAAGGCGCGGCCGACCGCTTCCAGTGGCATGCCCACCCGCTGCGCAACGCGGATCACCGCCAGCCGGCGCAGCACGTCGCGGCTGTAACGGCGTTGGTTGCCCGAGGTGCGCAGGCTGCTGATCAGCCCCTTGCGCTCGTAGAAATGCAGTGCGGAAACGGCCACGCCACTGCGCTGGGAGACCTCGCCAACGCTGAGTTCCTGGGATGCCATTGCTTGACCTCAACTATAGTTGAGGTGGCATGCTGCTATCTTCGCCGCCCGATGACAAGCGCGGCCCGCCCCTGACCGGTATGACCCCGACCCTCTCTCCCGCCGACACCCGCCTGCCGGCTGACACATCGATCCTGTCCGCGCGCTACCGCGCGACCACCCTCGGCATGGTCGCGCTGGTCGCGCTGCACGCCTTCGAAGCATTGGCCGTCGCGGCCGCGATGCCCACGGTGGCCGAAGCACTCAGTGGCCTGCGCCTGTATGCGCTGGCCTTCGGCGGCACACTGGCCACCAGCGTGATCGGCATGACCCTGGCCGGACGCTGGGCCGACCGCCAGGGCCCGGCACGGCCGCTGTGGTACGGCCTGGCCTGCTTCGTTCTGGGCCTGCTGCTGGCCGGCTTCGCCGTGCGCATGGGCATGCTGGTGGCCGGGCGCCTGCTGCAGGGCCTGGGTGCGGGCGCGATTTCGGTCTCGCTGTACGTGATGGTCGGCCGCAGCTACCCCGAGCACCTGCGGCCGAAGGTGTTCGCGGCATTCTCGGCGGGCTGGGTGGTGCCCTCGATGGTCGGCCCGGCGCTGAGCGGCCTGATCGTCCAGCATCTCGGCTGGCGCTGGGTGTTCCTGGCGGTGCCGCTGCTGGCAGTCCCTGCTGCCCTGTTGCTGCGGCCTGCGCTGGCGCGCATGCAGCCTTCCGCAGACAGCAGCAACGACGAGGGCCGCGGCAACATCGTGCGCTGGGCAAGTGGTGCATCGCTGGCGGCGCTGCTGCTGTACTTCGGCGGCCAGCAGCACGGTCCGACCGCCCTGCTCTGCATCGGCGTGGCGATGCTGGCGCTGCTGCTATGCGTGCATCGCCTGCTGCCGGCCGGAACGCTGATCCTGCGCAGGGGCCTGCCCAGCGTGATCGCACTGCGCGGCATCGCCGCTGCCGCATTCTTCGCCTGCGAAGCCTACCTGCCGCTGCTGCTGCAGCGCGAACGCGGGCTCCCGCCCAGCTGGGCCGGCGCGGTGCTCAGCCTCGGCGCACTCGGTTGGTTCGCCGGCTCCTGGCTGCAGGGTCACCAGCAGCGCGGCTGGTCACGCCAGCAGCTGCTGCGCGTCGGCACGGCGATGATGACGGTGGGCATCGCCGCAACGCTTGCGGTGTTGTTCAATGCAGTGCCATTGCCGGTGGCCCTGGTGGGCTGGACGGTCACCGGTTTCGGCATGGGCATGATCTACGCCAGCCTCTCGGTACTCACGCTTTCGCTGTCAGCAGCGCATGAGCAGGGTGCCAACACGTCGGCCCTGCAGCTGAGCGAGGCCCTGTCGGTGACCACCGCGCTGGCGGTCTCCGGTGCGTTGTTCGCGCTGTTCGTGGAAAGCGCGCCGCACACCGGCTACCTGCTGTGCCTGGCGATCACTTTCGGCCTGGCGGTGCTGGCCGCGGCGATCGCACGGCGGGTGTAGCGCCGCCGGGTTTCGGCAGTGCCGGCCGCTGGCCGGCACCATTACGGAATTCCCGCGTGCGCGGAGAGTGCCGGCCAGCGGCCGGCACTACCGGGTCCCCGTCCCCACGTCATCGATATCCCGGTGCAGGATGCGCCGCACTTCCAGCACCGCTTGCGGGGTCTCCTGCACACTGTGGCCGGAAATGATGACCTTCTCCGACTGTGCACCCGGCAGGTGCGCACTCCAGTACGGCACCAGTCCGTCATCGGACTTGTCCACCGGCAGCTCCGGCTTGCGCTGGGCGATGATCGAGTGGTACTTCAGTCCCGCTTCGATCGGCAGCTGCGCTGCGGCCTTGACGAACGGGTCGCTGGCCTTGAGGTTGTCGATGCTGTTGGGAATCTTCGGCTTGGCCGTGCCATCGACCTGCTGCTCGGCCTGCGCCAGCGCCATGAACACGTCCTCGAACTTGCCGAGGATGGTCAGTGGCAGGCGTACCAGGCGACCGATCAGGCGCCCGACCTTGTTGCCGGCAATATCGGTGCCCTGGTGCGGCGCAGCGATGAAGATTGCGCGCTCCACGTTCGGCTGTGCCTTGAAATGCAGCAACGGCCCCAGCTTGTTCTGCACGCGCTTCAGACGTTCGCCCTTCAGGTCATAGTTGGCCAGCAGGTCGTTCCACAGCACGTCACCGGAATCGCTCACCAGCAGCCGCGCGAGCACGCCGCCCATGCTGTGGCCGATGTAGACCATGTCCTTCGATGCACGCGTGCTGCCATTGGGATCGAAGTGCTTCAGCGTGTCGTTGAACGCATTGGCGATCTCGTAGCGGTTCAGCGCGATCGGTGCGTTGGTCGGGTAATAGACCTGCCACACCTGGAACTGCTGGCGCAGCTCGGGGTCGCCCATGATCTCGTTGGCCAGGTTCACCCAGGCTTCCGGGCTGCTGGCCAGGCCGTGCAGCATGAAGATGATGCGGCGGTTCGGGTCCCACGGCTGCATCAGGTAGATGTGTGGCTCGCCGATGCCCTCGCTCATGCCGAACAGGGTGCGCAGTGACTGCCGGGCGAAACCGCTCTGGGCAAGCCATAGGCCGTAGGCCGCGGTGAAATTGCCGGCCAGCGGCACCTGTTCGCCGTGCAGGGTGATGCTCTCGGTAGCTTCCGGCGAATAGGCATCCAGTTCAACCCGGCGCGTCCGCATCACATCGTCCAGGCTGCTGCCTTCGAAGCGCAGCAACGCGGTGACGTTGATCGAGGACATCTCGCTGAACTCGGGCACCGAATCGTCATGCCGATGACGGCGGCCACGGCGTGCGCCCTCTTCGTCATCCTGCGGTGTCTCCGCCTTCGGGCCCTCAGGCGCGATCACCGGTGCGACCAGCTTCGGCGGGTCCATCACCATCACCAGCTCGGCACCGAAGCCATCACGGCGATAAGTACTGCGCAGCCCGACGAAGCTGACCGTGCCGGCCGGCACCAGCTGCGCGGGAATGCTCTTCAGGTTCAGCTGCTGGTAGTTGGAAGCCAGCGACCAGCTGCCAACCGAGATCGGCTTCGTGTAGTCCTCGCCAGCCAACGCAGCGGCGCGCGCGCGGACGAACAGCACCACCGCCGCCTTCTCGGCCGCGTAGTTGTAGTAGTCACGCACCTGCGTCTGCCGGTCTTCGAAGGCGCGATCCGATGGTGAGCGGCCGCTGTAGAACAGGTAGGCATAGGCGTAGCGCGCGGCTTCCAGCCAAGCGTCCAGCGCTGCGTCGCTCATCGGCGGGTCGCCGGCTGCGGTCTTCTTCGGCGTCAGCGCCAGCGCGGCCTTCACCCACAGTTCGGACAGCGCAGACAGCCGCTGCTCGACATTGAGATCGTCGGTCATCAGCAGCGTGCTGCGGCAGACCAGGAAGTCCTTCTCGCACTGCGATTCGTCCAGGCCTGCCGCGCTTAGCGTCTCGCGCGCAGCGGGGCTGAGCTTGCCGGTATTGAGCACGTCGGCACGCTTGTTGACCAGCGAATCGCTGGATTTGACCTGCTTGACGGTGACCATCGCGCAACCACTGCTGCCCAGCAGCAGGAAGGCGGCGAACAACACCGGCAGCGCACGCTGCCAGCGGATCAGGAGGAGTCGAGTCATTACTGCGGGTCCTGCTCGGTGCCAGGTACGCCCTGGCGGATCACGGTGGAGAAGTGGTCGCCGCTGCCCAGGTCCAACGCACGCTGGGTGATGCGGCCCTTGTCATGCAGCTCGGCATAAGGCACGCCTGGGGTGAGTGCGCCGACCGCCTGCGCATACTCGGCCAGATACCCGGACAGCAGCAGGCGGTAGTCCAGCGGCAGGCGCGGCGCGATGTGGCGGGCCAGGTCGAAGACGATGGTGGTGCAGTTGCTGGTGAGCGTGTTGTAGAAGCCCGGCTTCGCATCCAGTTCGCGCGCCTGCGCGATGTACGCGGCAAACAGTTCCTTCAGCTGCGCGTGGTCCATGCCGTGCAGGCGGTACAGATAGACATCCTCGCCACGCGCGTTGGTGCGGGTGCGGATGATGTCGGTCTCTTCCGAGGCCACCAAGGTCATCTCGAACTTGCGGAAGAACCCGCCCAGTGCCGAAAACGATTCGCCGCGCTCCTTGCGGATCTCCAGCGAGAACACCACGTGGCGACCGTCCTCGAAACCGAACGAGATGAGGGTGTGGGCGATCGCCGGGCCCATCCAGTACGACAGCACCAGATCGGCCGAGCGCAACTGGTCCAGGTCGTATTCGCGGCGCACCCAGCGCGCGTCGTAGTCGGTTTCGCTGCGCCAAGTGAAATCGCGCACGTTGTCGAACGCCACGTGGCGCCCGTCGAAGGACACCACATGCAGGCGCTGGGCCACGTCATCGGCCCACACGCGGTCCTGGCGTGGGGTCAGCAGCAGCCACCACAGGCCGGCCAGCGCCAGCGAAGCGCCGAACGCCAGGCCCAGGCGACGGCTGCTGCGACCACGCGCGACCTGCCACGACGCCCACAGCGCAAACAGCAGCCACAGCACCGCAATGCCGTTCGCCAGCCAGCCCGGCCCCGGCATCTGATAGGCCAGCAGCCCGGCCACCCACAGCGCTGCCAGCGCCATGGCACTTCCTGTCATCCAACGTCCTGCGGCTTTCACTGGCATCCTGTCGCGGTCCCGAAGCCGCATAGTTAGCCACAAGCGGGTTCACCGTGGCACCTACGGCCTGTTCAGGCACGCCGGCGCACCGTCTGCGGCGGTCCATGCGGCCAGGTTCACTTCACAGGAGCAACGATGGGCATCACTTCCGTGGCCGGCGTTCCGGTCCAACCCCGGCACCGCGCCACCTGCCATTGCGGCACGGTCGAACTGCTGCTGGACCTGCCGGATGGCATCGTCGATCCACGCCGCTGCGACTGCTCGATGTGCCGGCGCCGTGGCGCCATCGCCGCCAGCGTCCCCCGCCAGGGCCTGCAGGTGGTGCGGGGGCAGCATCACCTGCAGAAGTACCAGTTCAACACCCATGTGGCCGAGCACTACTTCTGCGGCGTGTGCGGCATCTACACCCACCACCGGCGCCGCTCCAACCCCGACCAGTACGGCTACAACGTGGCCTGCCTGGAGGGCATTGATCCGTTCGCGCTGGGGGTCATTCCGGTCAGCGACGGGGTCAACCACCCGTCAGACCGCACCGGCTAGTGGCGCGCGCGCCGCAGCGGCGTGGCGACCTTCTGCCAGGGAGCCATGCCGCTGCGCCCGGCCCGCACAGGGCGTTTCAGCCAGGGGCGGCGCGGCGGTGCCTGAGGCGCGTCCGCAACCGGGGGAGGAAGCGGTCTACGGCCGGGCCAGAGATGGTCGAGCAGCCACATGGCGGGTCTCCGTGGGGGACGGGGACGTCAACATTAGACCTGGGTGGGCATGGGCGGCGTGAGCGGAAGACGACAACGGGATGACGGTAGGGCCCGGAGTGGGGCTTCCTTGCTCGACGGTGCACGACGGGAATCACCGGAGCCTGGTTCCATGGTCATGCATTGCCGCCGGCGAACGCACAGGCGGCGTCAGGCCCCGGCCGCCGCCTCCAGGAAATTGCGCAGCAGCGGCGACGGTTGCTCTGGCCGCGTGCAGAACGGCAGATCGAAGCGCGCGGCATCGCTTTCCAGCGCGCGATAGACGATCTCCTGCGGGCGGAAGCTGGCCATGCTGGCTGGAACGATTGCCACGCCAGCGTCCACCGCCACCAACGACAACACCGCATGCATGCCCTGCGCTTCCTGCACCACGCGCGGGGTAAAGCCCGCAACGGTGCACAGGCCCAGCACCTGCGCGTGGAAGCCGATGCCCTCGCCCGCTGGCCATGAAACGAACGGCTCGTCGGCCAGCATCGCGATGTTGAGCTCCGGCGCATCGGCGAGCGCATGGGCACGTGGCAGCGCAATTGCCAGGCAATCGTGGTCGAAGTCGTGCAGCACGAGCTCGGCGGCGGGAATCGGTGGAATCAGCACGCCGACGTCGATGCGCTGCTCACGCAGCCACAACTGCTGCTGACGCGACGTGGCTTCCTGCAGGTGCAGCTGTACCTGCGGGTACTGCTGGCGGAAGCGGCGGATCAGGCCAGGCAGGCGCCCATACAGCGCACTGCCCACATAGCCCACGCGCAGGCTGCCGGACTGCCCGGCGGCGGCGGCGCGGGTGCGCTGCAGCGCCTGCTCGGCCTGCTGCAACGTTGCCCGCGCCTCCACCAGCAACGTCTGCCCGGCCACGGTCAGGCCCAGGGTGCGATTGCCGCGCACGATCAGTTCGCTGCCCAGTTCGTCTTCCAGCCGTCGTATCGCCGCCGTCAGCGGGGGCTGCGACATGTGCAGGCGCGCTGCCGCGCGGTGGAAATGCAGCTCTTCGGCCACGGCCACGAACTGGCGAAGCAGGCGCAGGTCGATCATCTCGGTGCCGGCAGTGGAAACCTGCCTAGGGTACGCCGTCAGCTGCGCGCGTCCACACTGGCGCGGGCGATGGCCGGCCACTGCAGTGCGACCGATTCGATGCTGTCAGCAGTCACCGCACGCAGATCGCGCGGGTACGCCACATGCTCGGCTTCCTGCAGGCGCAGTGCATGGAACTGCCCGTTGCTGGCACGCAGTGCCCACCCACCTTCCTGGCAGCGCGTGGATGCCAGATAGGCCACCCCTTGCGCAACAGCTTCCGGATGCAGTTCGTCGGGCTCGCCTTCGATGCCCCACATGCGTGTCTTCGCCACCGGCGAAACAGCGTTGACCACGATGCCATGCTCGGAGCCTTCCAGCGCCAGAACATTGACCAGGCCAAGCGCGGCCAGCTTGCCCATTGCATAGGCGGACAGTCCACGCTGTGCGTACTGCGGATACAACGCGCGATCCGACGTAGTGATGACGATGCGTCCACCACCGGCCTCGCGCATCGCCGGCCATGCCGCCTGCGCCGCCCACAACGGCGTCTTCGCCGCCACGCACAGCATCTGCTCCAGCGCCTCATCCTCGATCGCTTCCAGCGGCTGGTACTCGACCCAGCCAGCGTTGTGGATCAGGAAGTCGATGCGGCCGTGCGCCTGCAGCAGCTCCTGCACCAGCGCATGGCAACCGTCGCGATGGCCGATGGGGCCGCTTGCGGCCTGCACCTGCAGACCCTGCGCCTGCAGCACTTCGACGCTGCGCAGGATGCGCTGCGGATCTGCGCCTCGGCCATCGGTACCGGCACCGACGTCATGCATCAGTACCTGCGCACCGCGCTCGGCCAGCAGGCGGCTGTAGGCCAGGCCGAGTCCACCGGCGGCACCCGTCACCAGGCCAACCTGACCTTCAAAGGAAATTCGGGAAATCGGCTGCATCGGCACAGCTTCGGCCATGCACCCAGGTTGCGGCCAATACCATTGACCACGCCGCACGATACGCCCGCGCTATCACCGAAAAAGGGGACGGAGGGGATTAAGTCGTTTCAGGCACAGCAGGGCCAGTTACGACTTAATCCCCTCCGTCCCCTTTTTCCTAGCGACTGAAGCGGCGGGCGCCTGCCACGCAGATCACCGCGACCGCGGTCACCAGCACCATGCTGAGGCTGACCGATTCGTGCAGCAGCAGCGCGGCCAGGGCCAGGCCGAAGAACGGCTGCAGCAACTGCAACTGGCCGACAGCGGCGATGCCGCCCTGCGCCAGCCCGCGGTACCAGAACAGGAAGCCGATCAGCATGCTGAACACCCCCACGTAGCCCAGCGCCCACCACGCCGAGGCACCGACCGCAGTGAACGAGGCCGGGCGCATCAGCACCGTCAACGGCAGCATCACCGGCAACGCCAGCAGCAGTGCCCAGCTGATCACCTGCCAGCCGCCCAGATGACGGGCGAGCCGGCCGCCTTCGGCATAGCCCAGCCCGCACACCACGATGGCCGCCAGCATCAGCAGGTCGGCCTGCAGCGAGGCCTCGATGCCGTTGCGCACCGCATAGCCGACCACGCAGGCACTGCCCAGCAACGAGAACAGCCAGAAGGCAGGACGCGGCCGCTCGCCACCGCGCAGCACGCCGAACAGCGCAGTGCTCAGCGGCAACAGGCCGAGGAACACGATGGTATGTGCCGATGACGCGTGGCGCAGCGCAAGCGCGGTCAGCAGTGGAAAACCGACCACAACGCCGAGGCTGACCACCACCAGCCCAGGCAGGTCACCGCGCCGCGGCCACGGCTGGCGCAGCATAAGCAGCAGGCCCAGGCCAAGCACGGCGGCGATGGTGGCGCGTGCGGCGGTGACGAACCCGGCATCCAGCTGCAGCACCGCCAGGCGGGTGGCCGGCAACGAGCCCGCGAAAATCACCACCCCGATGAAGCCATTGATCCAACCGCTCGCCGACCGTTCCACGCCTGTGATCCTGAAGTGCCAGGCGACGCCTGGCGGAGCCTGTATGGAAGCATCCATGGCGGAACCGCCCCAGCTACAATCCAGTACAGTCGCAAAGAACTGTATTGCCCACACTTCCACTACAGTGCTGACATGCCACGTCCGCTTACCCGCATCGAATCGGTCATCCAGGCCGTCCGCAACCGCATCACCGCGCGCGTGGATGGCCCCGGCTCCCGCCTGCCTTCGGTGCGCGCGCAGGCGGCAGCGATGGGCGTGTCGGTCTCCACCGTGGTCGAGGCCTACGAACGCCTCGCTGCCGAAGGGTTGATCAGCGCGCGGGCCGGTTCCGGCTTTTACGTCAATGGGCCGGCCGCACCGCTGGCACTGGCCGAGATGGAACCGCGGCTGGACCGCGCGGTGGACCCGCTGTGGGTGTCGCGGCAGTCGCTGGAAACCCCGCCGGGCCACCTCAAGCCGGGGTGCGGCTGGTTGCCCAGTGACTGGCTGTATCACGATGGCATGCGCCGCGGCCTGCGTCGGCTGGCGCGTGCCGATGCAGTGCATCTGGTCGACTACGCCGGACCACTCGGGCTGCCCGCGTTGCGCCAGCTGCTGCAGAGGCGCAGCGCCACGCTCGGCATCGATGCACCGATGGAGCAGATCCTGCTGACCGAATCCGGGACGCACGCGGTCGACCTGATCTGCCGTTTCCTGCTCAAGCCCGGCGACTGCGTGCTGGTCGATGACCCGAGCTACTTCAACTACCACGCGCTGCTGAAGGCGCACCAGGTACAGGCAGTGGGTGTGCCGTACACGCCCACCGGCCCGGACCTTGAAGCGTTCGCGCAGGCGCTGCAGGCACATTCGCCACGGCTGTACATCACCAACTCGGGCCTGCACAACCCGACCGGTGCGGTGCTCTCGGCCAGCACCGCGCATCGGCTGCTGGGGCTGGCCGAACGCAGCGAACTGATCATCGTCGAGGACGACATCTTCGCCGACTTCGAACTGCAGCCGGCGCCCCGGCTGGCCGCGCTCGACGGGCTGTCACGGGTGATCCACGTCGGCAGTTTCTCCAAGACGCTGTCGGCCGCTTCGCGCTGCGGCTACATCGCTGCACGTCATGACTGGATCGAAGCATTGACCGACCTGAAGCTGGCGACCAGCTTCGGCGGTGGTCATCTGGCCGCGCAGCTGATGCACATCGCGCTGACCGACAGTGGCTACCGACGCCACATGCAGTCGATACGCTCGCGGCTGGCCGACGCGCGCCGGCACACACTGCGGAAACTGCAGACGCTGGGCATCACGCCGTGGCTGCAACCGGAAGCCGGCCTGTTCCTCTGGTGCCAACTTCCCGATGGTCGCGATTCCGCCGCGCTGGCCCGGCAGTGCCTGCGCGAAGGCATCGTGCTGGCACCGGGCAACGCGTTCAGCCAGTCGCAGCGCGCGGCCGACTATCTGCGCTTCAACGTATCGCAGTGCCAGGACGCACGGATCTGGCAAGTGCTGGCGCGGGCATTGCGCTGAGCTGGATGCAAGCCGGTCAACGCAGCTAGGAGTGTCCCGCGGCAAAGGCACTTGCATGCCACGGTACAGTGGTATGTCCCCTGCTGCAGGAATCCGCGCATGTCCACGTTCTCCGACCCACAGGCGGTGGCCCGCTATGCCGAAGCGCCACTGCGCCAGGTGCCTGGGTTCCTCGCGTTGCAGCAGATGAGCCGCCTGCTGCTGGCCGAACGTGTTCCTGCGCAGGGCCGCGTACTGGTACTCGGTGCCGGTGGCGGGCTGGAGCTGAAAGCCTTTGCCGAGGCGCAACCGGGCTGGCAGCTGCTGGGTGTGGATCCGGCCGCGCCGATGCTCGCGCTGGCCGAGCAGACACTGGGCCCGTTGAACGCACGCGTCGAACTGCTGGAAGGCTACATCGACGATGCCCCGGACGCGCGCTTCGATGGTGCCAGCTGCCTGCTCACCCTGCACTTCCTAGATGCCGCGCAGCGCCTGCACACGCTGCGCGAGCTGCACAGGCGCCTGCAGCCCGGCGCGCCGCTGGTGGTGGCGCACCACAGCGTGCCGCAGGATCCGGCCGGCAAGCTCCGCTGGTTGCAGCGCTACGCCGCGTTCGCCCATGCCTCGGGTGTTGCCCACGCCGATGCGCAGCGCGCGATCGAGGCCATTGCCGAGCGGCTGCCGCTGCTGGCGCCCGAACAGGAGGTCGCCCTGCTGCAGGAGGCCGGCTTCGACGGCGTGGAGCTGTTCTATGCAGGCTTCAGCTTCAGGGGCTGGGTGGCGTACGCCGGGTGATGCCTACGGCACCACGGTGATGCCGATGCGCTGCATCAACAGCGCCACCTGCTGCACGTCCAGCGTGGCGCCACGCAGGTTGGTGCTGCGCAGGTCCAGCTCACCGAGCTCCGAGTGGGTCAGGTCGCAGTCGGTGAAGTTGGCGCTGTTCCAGTCGATGCCCTCGAACTGGCCACCGGACAGGTCCGAGCCGGCAAAGCTGGCGCCACTCACGTTCGCACCGTCCCAGCGGTTCTCCCACAGTTCGCATTTCTCCAGCGTGACCCGCGAGAAATTGGCATAGCGCAGGTTCGACTTCTTGATGAAGGCACTGCAGAACCCGCTGCGCGGGGTGATCTGGTTCATGAAGCTGGCGTTGCTGAAATCCGCGCCCTGCGCGCGGCACTCGCTGATTTCCAGGCCCAATGCCTTGACGAAATTGAAGTGGCACATGCTGATGTCGCAGCTGCGGAAGCTGGCTTCCTTCAGCGTGGCGCCGTTGAAGCGGCAGCCACTGCGGCTTTCGGCGTCATAGAAGCTGCAGTTGATGAACTCGGTGGCAGTCAGGTCCACGCTGGAAAAATCGCATTCGTGGAACTGCTGGTCGACCACTTTCTGGCCGGTGTACTGGTCCGCGCCGATGCGCAGCTTGCGGTGAACGGTGGGGGACATCGTGGATTCCATGCCAGGTGCCCCGCCATCATGCCGGGCCGCGAGGGCGATCCATAGACGTGGGCGCGGGAGGATTCACCGGCAGTCCAGCCGCGCTGTGCCCCCGATGCCAATTGCACGTTGTTGCACATTTATGCACGAACGTGCAGACTTATGGCATGAACTCAGACCCCAGCCCCCTCCCCGCCCAGCGCACCCGGCAGATCCTGGAGGAACTGCGCCAGCAGGGCCGCGTGGTCGCTGCCGAACTGGCGCGCCGCTATGCCGTCTCCGAAGATTCGATCCGCCGCGACCTGCGCGAGCTGGCCGCACAGGGCCTGTGCCAGCGTGTCTACGGCGGCGCCGTGCTGCCGCCGCCCAAGGAACGCCCGCTGCGCGAGCGCCTGACCCGCGACCGCGGCGACAAGGCCGAGCTGGCCGCACGCGTGTGCGCGTTGCTGCAACCCAATCAGGTTGTACTGCTCGATGCCGGTTCAACCAACCTGGCGATCGCCCAGCAGCTGCCGCCCGCTCTCGGGCTGACGGTGATCACCAATGCCCCGCAGATCGCCACCGCCGCCAGCACGCTTGAAGGCACCCTGGTGCAGCTGATCGGCGGCCGCTTGGCCAGCGGCGGCGGCGCGGTCGGCGCAGAAGCACTGGGCCAGGTGCAGCGCCTGCGCGCCGACGTGTACCTGCCCGGCCCCTGCGCGGTGGACGGCGATACTGGTGTATGGGCAATGGATGCAGAAGAGGCCACGCTGAAGCGCGCGATGGTCGCGTGCAGCAGCCGCGTCATCGTCGCCGCCACTACTGAAAAGCTCGGTGCACGCGGCAACTGGCAGATTGCCAGCCTCGACGAGATCGACGACCTGGTGCTCACCACCTCGGCCCCGCCGGCGCTGGCGGCACGCTTCCGCGCCGCAGGCATCGCGGTACACCCCACTCCGCCCTGACCGTACCGCTCATGTCCCTTGCCAACCGCGCGCGTGCCGAACAGCACGCGACCCGCGCTGCGTTCTTCATTCCCGGCTTCGCCACCGCGCTGTGGGCCACGCTGGTGCCGTTCGCCAAGGCACGCACCGGGATCAACGACGCCACGCTGGGGCTGGTACTGCTCTGCCTCGGTGCCGGTTCGCTGCTGGCAATGCCGTTGTCCGGCGTGCTGGCCGCGCGCCTGGGTTGCCGGCGGGTGATGGTGGCCAGCAGCCTGCTGATCTGCCTGACCGTGCCCGGCCTGGCGCTGGCCGGTTCGGCTTGGACACTCGGGCTGGTCCTGTTCGTGTTCGGTGCCGCCGTGGGCGCAATGGACTGCACGATGAACGTGCAGGCCGTCATCGTCGAGCGCGAAGCACGGCGCGTGATGATGTCCGGCTTCCATGCCTTCTTCAGCATCGGTGGTTTCCTCGGCGCGGCCACCATGACCGTGCTGCTGTCCGCACAGCTGCCGCCCTTGGCATCGGTGCTGATCGGCGTTGGCGCCATGCTGCTGGTGATGCTGTTGTCGGCAGCGCACTGGCACAGCGAACGCATGCCGCACGACACACCGATGCTGGCCCTGCCGCACGGCATCGTGTTGTTCATCGGCGTGCTGGCGTTCGTCGCCTTCCTCGGCGAAGGCGCGATGCTGGATTGGAGCGCGGTCTTCCTCAGTGACGTTCGTCGCGTCGATGCCAGCCTGGCCGGCGTCGGCTACGTGACCTTCACCCTGACCATGACCGTGGCGCGCCTGTTCGGCGACGCACTGGTGGCGCGCGTGGGCCGCCAGCGCGCGATCGTCTTCGGTGTTCTGCTTGCCGCTGCGGGCGTGCTGGTGCTGACCCTGGTCACGCCGTGGCAGGCGTCGCTGGTCGGCTACGTGTTGGTCGGCCTCGGTTGCGCCAACATCGCGCCCGCGCTGTTCTCGCTGGCCGGTCACCAGACCCGCATGCCCGGCGCGCTGGCGATCACTGCCGTGTCCACGCTCGGCTTTGCCGGCATCCTTGCCGGACCGGCACTGATCGGCTTCGCCGCAGACCATTTCGGCCTGATCGCCGCGTTCGTCGGCGTGGCCACGGCCTTGTTGCTGGTGGCGGTGTCCACGCGCTGGCTGCGGGTGTAGCCCAGGGCATCAGCGCCGCCTGCGGCGCAGCTTCATCCGCACGCGCCGGTAGCCGATCACCGTCGCCGTGGCACACAGCGCGGTGCCAGCAGCGCTCAGCAGCAGCAGCACCGCCAGCCGGGCACCTTCCTGGCGCAGCATCGCCGGCAGGTCCCAGCTGTGCAGGAAGTAGAACAACCAGCGCCCCACCCGCTCGCGATGCCCCATCGTCAGCAACGGATCGCCGGTCGCCAGATCGAGATAGACGCGCGTCGCCTCCGCATCGCCAAAGTCCACCACTGCCACCGGGAAGCGGCGCACTGCTGCGCCGTTCATGGCCTCGGGCGCACGCGGATAGAAATAGGCATCCGCTGCCTGCTGCACCACGAAACCCTGCATCGGGGCATCGGACAGCGCGCGTGCCTTCTGCTGCAGCCATGCGGTCGGCAGCCACCGTGCGACCTGCAGGTGCCCACTGCCGCCGGACACGATGCGAGTTTCACCCCGGCCGTCCAGCAGTACCGCGAACAGTTCACCACTGATCCGTCGCCACTGAATCTCCACCGGCCGGAAGCACTCAGCATCGGCCACCGCCAGAAGCTTCGCCGGATCGCCCAACGCGCCATCCACCGCCACCGCGCCGCCACGATAGCGCCCACCGTCGATCGCAGCATGCGTGCTGCTGAAGACGCCCAATGGATTCATCGACATCAGGCCACTGAAGATCCAGGTGAACACGAAGGCCGCTGCCACCAGACCGATCAGATGGTGCCAGCGCATCCACGGCTCGACGTACGGTGTCTTCGCACCGGAACGATAGTGCCCACGGAAACGCCAGCGCCACACACCCACCACGATGCCGCTGACCGCCGCCAGCGTGCACAGTGCGGACAGCACGATCACCCCCCACGTCCACACCGGGTCCACCGACTGCATGCGCAGGAAATACAACCAGTGCAGCCAGGCGCCCACATAGTTCCAGCGCTGCTGCATATGCGGCGCGTCCAGCACGACTTCACCGGTACGCGAGGACACATACAGGTCGCCCGGTTGCTCACCGCCCACCTCGACGCGATACAGCGGCCGATGCGCGTCCAGTGCACGCGAATGCGTCCAGCGGTCCTCGTCCACGCGCATCGCACCCACGAAGGCCGGGCCTGCGGCGAACTGTGCAGCGGACGCTTCGGCACGCTGTGCCGACACCGGCAGCAGCGCCTGGCCGGTCACGGCAGACCAAGCGCCCACGTTGCTGCCACTTCGCACCACATACGCCGGCTCGCCGCGTAGCGTGGTCAATGCCACAGCCTCCGGCTCGGCCTGCACGGCGGCAGGCAGTACCGACAGCCCCTGCAGGTCGCGGGCCTCTCCCAGCACCGGCAACGCCGCCAGCCGCTCGCCGGGCGTCAGCTTCGGGTAACCAATGAACAGCATCACCATGCCGCTGACGAACCACAGCAGCATCAGCAGGCATCCGCCGATGCCCAGCCAACGATGCACCAGGTAGGTCCAGCGCTTGGCGGTGGATCGCAGCGACATCGCCGGCGTCCTCAGAAGCGGTGGTCGAGCGTGAACTCGACGCGGCGGTCCGCACCCAGCAACCACTGTGTGCTGGTGTAGTACGCCGTCGCGTAGTACGCCTTGTCGAACACGTTGAACAGGCGCGCGCTCACCCGCGTGCGCGGTGTCGCCTGCCAGGTCAGTGCCAGATCGGTGGTGCTGTAGCCGTGCAGCTCCAAGGTGTTGGCGTTGTCGGCGTAGCGCTTGCCGACGTAACGCACGCCACCCGCCGCACTCCAGTCCGGTGCGAACTGCCAGCTCAGCCACACACTGGCCAGGCGCTCGGCCACGTTCGGCGGCACGTTGCCATCACGCGATACCAGCACCGCCGGCGAACCCGTGGTTTCCAGGAAGTCCTCGAATTCGGCCTTCAGCACCGTCGCGTTGGCATCCAGCGTCCAGTGCGGCGCGACATTCCAGGTCAACGACGCTTCAATACCGCGCGACGCCTGCGCGCCCACCTGTACCCGGCGATCCGGCACCAGCGGATCGCGGCTGAGCAGGCCGGTCTTGCGGATGCGGTACGCCGCCAGCGTCCACTCGCCACCGTCGAACGCCTGCTTCAGGCCCACCTCGATCTGCCGCCCCTTGGCCAGGTCGAACGCTCCATTGGCGGGGCTGATCATCAGCAGTCCGCTGACCGGATCTGCCGCCTGCGAGTACTGCGCATACAGGCTCAGCGTCGGCTGCAGCACAAATACCGTGCCGGCGCGCCAGCCGGTGCTGCTGTAGGTTTTCGAGAACGCGTTCTGGCCGCTGATCAGATCGGTGCGATCAATGCGCGCGCGGTCGTGGCGCAGCCCACCCAGCACCGACCAGCGCTCGCTCAGCGCCAACCGGTCTTCCACGAACAGCGCGTACTGCTCGGCGGCGTTGCGATAGCGCGGCAGGTTCGGCGCGCCGCTGGCAAACTGGCCCGGCACCGGCTGGAACGGATCGACCGGGCCCGAGCTGCCGGCATAGGTGTTGTTGGTGTGCTTGAAGTGCGCGCGGTTGGCGTCCAGGCCCACCGCGAAGCTGTTCGCCCTACCGCCCACATTGCCCTGCACGCGCAGCGTCGAGGTCAGCCCGGTCTGGTCCTGGTTGTGGGTGATCTGGGTGTTGCCCGAGCGATCGATCAGGCCGGTGCGCGGGTTGTAGACATAGGCCTCGGCGTTGCGCCAATCGCGCTGGCTGTCGATCTGGTAGAGGCGCGTGCGCCATTCGACGCTTGCGTTTGGCGTCCACAGCGCATCGAGCTGGGTCCAGCGGTCGCGGTAGCGGATCTCGCTGTCGTCCACGTTGTAGTTGCGGTGGCGCAGCGCCTCAAGCTGGCGGCCCTCGACCAGCGGCGTGCCGAAGTAGCGCATGGGTTGCTGGTAGCCCTGCGCATGGGTGAGCGTCAGCTGCAGGTCCGCACGTGGCTGCCACAGCAACGCACCGGAGAATGTCGCGTCGCTGTTGCGCCCACGATCAACCCAGCCACCGCTGTAGTTGCCGCTCACATCAACCCGATAGGCCAGCTCAGGCGTCAGCGCGCCACCACTGCCGAAGCCCAGCCGCGCGGTGTCCTCGCTGCCCACGGTTACGCTGATCTCGTTCTCGATGGCGCCGCGCGTGGGCTTCTTCGGCACGATGTTGATCACGCCGCCGATCGCCCCGTCGCCATGGATCACCGAGGCCGGGCCGCGCAGCACTTCGATGCGCTCGATCGACCAGGTATCGAACGGGAACGTGATGCCCACGCCGCCGTACTGGCGCAGCCCATCGTACAGCCGCATTACCGAGGCACCGTCGGTGAAGCCGCGGCTGGACAGCGCACTCAGGCCATTGCCCGGATGCGGCATCGCACTGATCGCACCCGCTCGGCTGATCGCATCGTTGAGGTTGCTGTCGCCGCGCTGCTCCAGTTGCTCGCGCGAAATCACCGTCAGGCTGGCCGGCGTCTGCAGCACGCTCAGGCCCAATGCAGAGCCTGCGCTGGCAGTGGAGGACAGCTCGCCGCTGCGGGTATCGACCACGCGCACGGTCTCCAGTGTGGTCGGGGGCGCCGCGTCGGCGGCAAGCAGGGGCGCAGCATGCAGGAGCAGCGCGCACAGGACAGGCAGCGTCGCCCGGCGCAGGCACGCGGGGTTGGGGTTCGTTTTCATTTTTTCACGGCATGCAAGGCCACCCCGCAATGGCAGGGCAGCAATCAGAAAGGGACAGACACGCGCGTGCGGGCACCGGCCGTGGCCGGCAACCTCATGGAAGAACGTTCAATGCAGCGCGCGTGCGGCTCAGGCAGCCATCAGTGCCGGCGGCCCACGCGCGCCCAATGTGCCGCTGATCCGTTGTGGCAACGCCCGCACCGCACTGCGCAGCGCGCGGCACACCGGTGCCATCGGCGCCAACAGCAGCACTGCCGCCACCAACAGGGTGATCAACCGCGCTGCAATCAGGCAGTAATCACAATCCACGCCCATCTCATGATCGGCATGCGGATCGGCGGGCGGCTTCTTTGCGGTCTCGCCGTGCGGCATCGCCATCGCGTGATGGTCGTGGTGTCCTTCCATCGCGTGCTGCACATGCTCTGCGTGTATTGCGTGGTCCATGGCTGCCACCGGCGCAGCGGCAGCCACGTGACCATGCGCCAGCCAGCGGCTCACCAGCGGGGCGAGCAGCACCAGCAGCATGGCAAGCCAAGCCAGGGCCTGGAACCGGCGGTGGAGGACAGAATGACGCACCCGGCCATTCTACGGGCCTGTACCCAACCTTGGACCCCGTTCAGGGTTTACCCCCTGCGACACGGTGACGCAGGAGCTCGCCTCGCGCGGCGACATGTGAATGCACCACACCGCGGTCCCTGCGCTTGCGGGCTCTGCCTCGCCAACGTTAGGGTTCAATTGGCCACGGCAAGGAGCCAGAGGAATCTGCATGACCGCCCGCATCACACACCGGCATCGCATCAGCCTGCTCGGCCTGACCGCGCTGCTTGCTGCCTGCGCCGACAAGGGGCCGCCCCCACCGCCAGAGCCGCTGGAACTCTCACAGCCCATCGCCGTGGACGCGCCCGGCCAGCAGGTGCAGTTCGAGTTCGAAACCACGGCGCGCAATTTTGCCAGCTACCGCACTTATGCGGTGGAACTGGATCTGCAGCACGTCTCCCCATCGCCAGATGCTGCTTCTCCGCGCGACCTGCACATTCCTTTACGCGTTGGACTTCAGCAATGGTCCGGCGGCACTTGGCAGCCGCTGGCAAGCCCCGACGCGTATCAGATCGCACAGTCGCAATCTGGCCAGCCACTGCCAGACTGGCACCGCGGTAAGGGTCTGAACTACGCCCAGATCCAACGGGGCAGCGATGGCGCATACCGATTGCATGTCGCGTTGCTGCCGTTGCAGGCGCATGGCCGGTATCGGGTCCAGGTCAGCACGGTTGAAGACATCGCACCACTTCGTGGCGCAAGCGCCAGGATGCTGATTCACGAATCGCGTCCGCTCGCCAAGTAGCGCAGCGCCTTGGCACTCCCTAAAGAAACAGCGCAGCGCACCTGCATCAACTTACGTACTGCGCCTGACCGTTCCCGAACGACCAGTTCTCCTTCTTCACCTCCACCAGATTGATGAACACATCCTCGCGGCGGATGCCCACCGCCGCATGCAGTCCATCGGCGATGCCGGCGTACAACGCCTTTTTCTGCTCGAGCGTGCGCCCTTCGTTCCAGGTGATCTGGATGCAGATGAAGTCGTCGGTGCGATCCACGCCCAGGTAGCCGGGATCGTAGATCAGCGTGCCGGGCGCGTGTTCCTGGAAGATCTGGAAGCGATCGTTTTCCGGCACCCCCACCGCGCGCATGGCCTGGTAGATGGTTTCGCCGACGCGTTGCAGGTAGTCGGCGGATTTGCCTTTGCGAAGATCGATGCGGGCGAGCGGCATGGTGGCACTCCAGAGTGGATGGGTACGACGACAGGCTGAGACTACGCCTGCCCGGGGCGGCGGGACAGCGCAGGGATGGAACCCTCTGGTTCCATGCGTGGCATGGTCCCGCCTCCGCCGCGCGGGGTGACGCGATTGCCGTGGCGGCATCCCTCCGGAGTCGTCATGTGCACGGTCGGCAGGGGCGGCGATGTGCGCCATCAGTGATGGGCCGCACTACTCGCAGGTGTCGGACGACACACATCGGGAAACGTCTGGCCTGCCTAGGGACAGTTGAGAATTTTCCTTACAGACCGATGTGATTGCCCGGCTTGAAGATCGCCGCGCCGAGGCAAGACGCCTTGGCCGGGATTGGCGTCTCGAATAAACGAATGAACACCCATCGCTGCGGTTTAGGTCGCAGCAGAGAGAATGCACCGATTGCCTTCAATGGCGGCCGGTGCGTGGGGATCGACAGATCCGCCAGGCCTTCTTCTCGATGGGAGTTCGTTTGCCTTGGTACGCCAACCCGCACCGTCCGCCACCTTCACTCCGGAAGGTGGCCTTACGCCACTGAGGGTTTCGCCATGACCAACCGCACCGCCGTCCATCCCCGCCTGCACGCGCTTATCGGCGACGTCGCAGCCGACGTGCCCGGGGACCTCGCACGCGAGATCGAGTGCGCACTGAACGCGCAGAATTTGCCCGCGCAGCTGCCCACTTTCTTCGCCCGTCTCAATGCAATCAACCATGCTGACGGCGATGACGGACAGCCGTGCATCAGCCTCACCCTCGGCGCCAGCAATCACGCTTCATTGCGCCGCTCACTATCTGGGCTCGGCGCATTGCTCGATCTGCTGCAGGCCGCCGACCATGCGCGCAACGAAGGCGGCCCGGACGAACAGCTGGGCGCCTTCCATATCGACGGACTGATCGTGGCCGCCCGACAACTGGTGCGCGAGGCACATCATTGCCTCTCCGGCGGCGACGCCTGACCGGCCCGGATACGCTCCCGCTACAATCGCGCAGGGAGCGCAGGAGACCGCAATGGACGCCGAACACCTGGAATACTTCAAGGCCGCACTGGAAGGCCGCGCAACCGTGGGCTGGAACGTCTGGTTCGCCGCCAACCAGCACGCGCTGGCACAACAGCTGAGCCGCCCTGCACTGCTGCGCTTGAAGTTCAGCACACTGGATGAAGCCGAACGCCTGCTGGCCGAGGCCGGCATCGTGCCCCGCAGCACAGCGGGCAAGCGCTACGAAATGTACTGCGCGCAGTTCTCGCCGGACGTGGTGGACGCGAACGGTCGCCCGCTACCGGCCCTCTGGCGCGCGGCGCACGGCGGTGCCATCGGCCTGCTGGCCGACGGTGAGCAGGAGGCCGGCCAGGCGAAGCTGCTCGCGGAGTTCCGCCGCGTCCGCAAGCGCGGGCTGCAGCAGGCCCATGAATGGTTGGCCGATCTGTGCTTTGAGGGCGAGTTGGAACTGACCAGCGGCAATGCCGAGGTGGGCCGTAGCCTGTTGGCGGTGGTGGTGCAGGCGGGTAGCGGCCATGACCTGCTGGATGCCACGGCGATGATCGCGCGCGAGCTGCTGGAGCGGCACGGCTGAAAGGGCGTGTGCTTACAGCTGATCCTGCTGGATCGCTGGTAACAAAAAAGCCCCCATTTCTGGAGGCTTCTTTCGTTCTGCAACATGGTGGGCGGTACAGGGATCGAACCTGTGACCCTTGCCGTGTGAAGGATGGCGAAGGCCATTGCGGCGCAACGCGTCCGACAGAAACCCTTTGTTTTGTAGTGTCATTGAGTCCCGCTGGATTTGGCCGCACACTCGGTTTTGCTGTTACCGTGCAGTTACGAGCCCATGAAGCAATCCAAACGCCTCAATCCCAGCGTCGTTGAATCGGCCAAGCCCGAGGATGCGCCCTATCGCCTGTGGGACACGGTGGTTCCGCAGCTGCACGTTCGGGTGCAGCCATCGGGCGTGAAAAGCTGGAACGTCCAATGGAGCCGGACTAGCACCCGCGCGCTGGGCAAGTGGCCTGCCGTTACTGTGGAAGCCGCCCGCACCCGCGCGCGCGCTGTGCTTGCCGAGACAGACCAGCACGGCGCCCCCCTGGCGGTCATCGCCCCCAAGAGCCAACTCACCGTGGCCGACGCCTGCCGCGACTATGTGAACGCCCTGGAGAAGGACGGACGCAAAACTGCATCGGTTGACGCAAAGCGCCGGTTTGAGCGCTGCCTCTACGGCGACAAGCTGGGCAAGGTGCGCCTCAAGGATCTCCACCAAGATCACATCGAAGCCTGGCGCGATCGCGTGGAGAAAGGCGACCTTCCGCCGCTGCCAGTGAAGCGCGGCCGGCCACCGGTGGCGAAGCCCTTGGCACGCTCCAGCATCAACCGCATCCGTACAACGCTGGTGGCCGCACTGAACCACGCCGTGGCCCGCCGCAAGGTAGCCCCTGATCTCGCCTTCGAGTGGAACGCGGTGAAGCCGCTCAAGGACGCCGGGCAGCGCCGGGGGCTGTACCTGGAACGGGAGCAGCGCCGCGCGCTGCTGGAGGCCGCTGAGGGGCCCGTGCGCGACCTGATCGAGTGCGTGGCGCTGACGGGCTGCAGGCCGGGCGATCCGTCGCTATGCCGTCGCTCGGACTATGACGGCCGCACCGCCAGCGTGAGGTTCCACAGCAAGGACCACGACCGCAAGATTCCACTCTCCCCCGCTGCCACTGCGCTGTTCGACCGCCTAGCTAAGGGGAAGCTGCCCAAGGCGCACCTGTTCACGCAGGACGGGAAGAAGGTATGGACGCCCACGGACTGGAGCGAGCTTGTTAGGCATGCCGCAGCGCGCGCTGGGCTACCTGCCGGCGTGACGCTCTACACGCTGCGCCACTGCTGGATCACCGACGCAATCGTGGGCGGCATGGACCTGCTCACAGTGGCGAAGCTCGCCGGCACGTCGCTGGCGATGATCGAGAAGCACTACGGCCACCTGGTGCAGGGCGCGGCGCGCGAAAAGCTCGCGCAAGTTCAGTTCCTCTAATCCTTCGAATCGCCTTTATCGAGGATGGCAGCCATCTTCGCCTGCACCCCCTCCAGAATGCTCGGCAGTTCCTCCACAGCCGTTCGCCGCGCCTTAAGAGCAATCTCGTCGCCGGCATCAGCCAGTGCGAATATGCGCTCCCTGACCAAGTCATCGTCAAAGAGGCCGGACAGCAGGTGGCTCACCGCGTGGACCATCCGCGGGTTGTGTTTGAGCAACTCGGCCGAAAGCTGAAAGTTGAGCAACTGGCTGCGTAGTAAGCCGTCAGTCATCGCTGCGGCCTGAAAGCTGCCCTCCAAACGATGGAGGATCTCAGCGTTCATGGAGCGCCCGGTCTTGTCAGTTGCTTCTACCAAACGCTGGTGCAGCGCAGCCGGGATACGGAGCTGGCTTTTGATTAGGTCAGTCTGGCTCATGCCGAAATTATGCCACTGAAACAGAGTCAAAGGGGTTGACACTGAAATAGTGGCACTGGCAGCATGCACCTACCGTAGTGGCATCCCGCTACTGCATGTAGGGAAACCCCGCAATGAATCAGACGATCCAGCCCGCTCCGGAGCGCCTCAGCTATACGGTGGACGAGGCATGTGCAGTCACTGGCCTCAACCGGAATGCCATGTACCGCGCCATTACCTTGGGTCAGATCAGCACATTCAAGGTGGGACGCAGGCGCATGGTCTCAACCCGCGCACTGCGGGAGTTCATTGAGGCCAGGGAGAAAGAGGGAACCAGCGGCGCAGCCGCCTGAGGCCTGTCCATGAACAGGCACCTAGAAATAGAAACGGCCCACACCGGCGGCAACCGGGTGAGCCGTGAAAGCCACGTCCGAACCCTTGCGAGGAACGACTTGACCATGACGAACATCGTACACCAACCGCTGCCGGCGGCAATCGGGCATACCCCCTCTCCCCTACCGGACTTTTCTGACACCGCGCGCTGGGGCTTGGTAGAGGTTAAGGACAGCCTCAACGCCCCGCGCTATGAGCCGGGTGATCTGCTGCATGTGGACCTGCGCCGCAACTACTTCGCCGGCGACGCCTGTTATGCGGTGGAGATTGCCGGGCAGCAGTCGATTCGATTCATCCAAGCCCGCCCAGGCGGCTTGCACGTCTATACACGCAGCAATCCCGGCGCTGCCTACCCCATCCCCCCCGACCTGCTGGTAATCCTCGGGATGGTCACCTACGCCACCACCACGCGGAGGGTCGGATGAAGCGCCACGCCTTCTACGAGCGCCAGGCAGGCGCCGCCAGCCCAACCGAGTTCGCATTCCAGCTCGTGGCATGGATGCAGTCACGCCGCACGCCGGCCACACCCAGCGATCTGCTAGACCGCTACGGGATGTGCCGTGCGACGGCCTATCGATACCTGAGGAAGTACCAGGACGCCTTTGGCACTGAGGCGATCCGATGAGCCCTCAGCTAATGGCTATTGGCGACAGCGGCCGCCCCGAGCCGGCCACACCGGACGATGCCCACGTCCCGCGCGCGCTGCCAGTGGGGCCACGCAATGCGGTCACGCCGGCCAGCATCCGTTTCATCTACTGGGGGCGACCAGGGAACGAGTGCCGGGCGGTGCGGGTCAAGCGCATCCACCGGCCGTACACCCGCTGCAACCGTGGTTCGTTCGTCAAGGTGGTGTTCGAGTGCACGCCATTCACCCGCGCCACGCTACCAGATGGCCCGCTAATGGCCGATGAGAAGCACGTTGCACTGACCCGGCCAGCCGATGCCGCCGACCTGTTGTGGACAACTCTGCCTGCGCGCGACCAGCAGCGCCTGCAAAAAGCGTTAGGGGTGTAGCCGTGAACATACGCATACCTAAGGTAGACCCTATTGCCTGCGACTGCTGCGGCAAACCGCTGCTACCGGTGTTCGGCACCTTTCATCGTGTAGAGCGGGAATTCGGCTGGGCCTCCCTGCCCTACGTACTGTGCGGTGACTGCGCCCTGCAGCATAGAGGCAACCCCTCTGATGCTCGTGTGCGCGAGTGGATCATGACGCGGGCGGCGCGCGCTGGGGCGGAATGGTTGCGCGCGGTCACCGACGTGGTCACGCCTCATGGCAACTGAGAGGAATCGCCGCAAGATCACGGGCCGGCAGTCGAGCGACACGTTCGTTCGGTTGCCTCACTCGATGATGCGGCATCCGGCCTTCTTCGATCTCAGCGGGGCGGCAATGAAGATGCTCCTGTTCTTGGCCGCGCAGTACAACGGGCGCAACAACGGCGACCTCAGCGCCACAAAGGCGATGGTAGAAGGCGCCGGGGTGTGTGCTGCGAGTAAGGCCAAGGAGCTACTGGCCCAGCTGGAGGAGGCGGGGTTCATCGTGCAGACGCGACACGGCATCAAGAAGCAATGCCATCTGTACGCGCTCACCTGGGTAGGTATTGATCGCTGCCCCGGCAAGAACCTGGAGATCGCTGCGGGCCCACCACGCAACGACTGGCGCAAAACGCATCTTCAACACCCCTCAGGGGTGCAAACAGAATCGCGATCTCAACACCCCTCAGGGGACCACGTAACACCCCTGAGGGGTGCAAAAGCAGCATGAGCCAGTCGATAAACACCCCTAAGGGGTGCAAATACAGGCAAATCGCCCGTTTTTTACACCCCTCAGGGCCCCCCCTTATAGATATCTACCAAGCGGGAGCGCAGCGGACGCTTGGCGCTGTTGCTCCTGCGCTGTTGATTCGCCCGCTCTCCGCCTCACTGCACCACCGATGGGAAGGGAACGGGGCGCACCCCATGCACGCCATGCACCCCATGCACCCCATGCACCACGTTCACCAGTGCACCAGGTTCACCACAACCTTACGCAGCTTGACTCGGACTGCACTGACCAAGACGGACGCGACGGGCGACGTAGTGAAGCAGCTTTGCGGCATGCGGTTAGAAGCAGCCTATGCACTAGCTGCTCTGGGCGCGCGCTGCCGTCAAAACCATCGAGTGGGAGCAAGCAGCCACCACAACCTGCTGCTGGCTACAGCGGAACGGAGGGCCAAGTGAGCGGTTGGCAACCAGGCTCTGCCCACGGCAGCACTCTTCCGACGTCGATCACAGAAGTGCGCCACCGCTTGGAGGCGGAAGGCCACTACGTAACAATCGATGGTCGTGTAACGGAACGGACTGCGGAGTGCTGGTGTGAGCTGTCAGAACGGTAGATTCTCAGTGAAAACGAACTCTCCCTCGTAACGAGCCTGATCTCTAAGGATCTTGCTAACCTGATCAGCCAAGCTGTCGTCATCGTTAAGAATCCTGAGAATTTCATCATCGAGTGTATCGATCTCTAGCTCGAGACGACCCTTCCGATAGTCAAGTGACAACTCAGAGATCCCACCCTTCTTCCCGGTGTACTCTTCGATCGATGCATTGACGCGCCAAATGAGCCGACCTTTGATTCGGGCCGCAATGATCTGCCGAACCTTCGAGTTCTCCTTAATGGCTTGGTAGGACGTACTGACCAACCCCGAGAAAAACTCAGCACTTTTTGCCGAGGCACCAGTTATGCACTCAAGGTAAGCAGGAAGAGAGCTAGCACTTATGAAGTGGACGAGAGCGGACAGTTCGCGTTTCTTGACCATATATCGAGCGAGGTGGGTGATTCCGTCTACCTCAGCCACTTTCGTCGACCTACCGTCGTAGGCAACCTCCACGAGTGGGGCGTCCACCACCGAAAGGAGGCTGAAATGATACAAACGCCTTCGGTTGCGCATTCTCGTACCAAGCAGGTCAATCTCGTAATCGAGCGCTTTCATGACGCTCACAATCGAGGAAAAGATCTGGTCGTCGTTCCTTGGCGTCACTGTTCCGATTTTCAAAGTTGCTTCGTCGCCTTTTCCGACCCTTTTGTTGCTGCCTTGGGTGGGAGTGAGACCCAACTGCTGGAACGCGAAGATTGCGGAACGAGGCGAGAACAAGTCTCTGTACTCCTTGCCCAGAGCTTCCGTATGACGATTCTTCCAGCTCTCAGTTTTGAGATACGTCGATAGAGGCTCAACGTCGGTCCACACGTGGACAGGATTCCAGTCAAAATTTGGGTCATTCTTTGGCTTTTGCTTCGTAAGGAACGCCCATGTCAATGCCTCGTCCTTCTTGCAGCTCACAAGGACTGCTGCGACAACCTCGACGTCGTCAAACTTCTCTGCCCGGTATGCCACAAGATCGAGCTCTCTCGCCCGACCATCTACATCGTCGGCGTAGTAGCGCCCACCAATCGTCGACCAACCATTTTTCTTGAAGACATCGTCGACCATGTGTTCAAGGATGAACCCAGTCTTTTCCAAGGCCGCCGGGATCTGTTCCAGCGGGACGGGGCGACGTTTAGGAATGGTCATAGAAATGCCGTCCTCAACAAAGATCGTTGACCAAGGCCCCGGCGAGGAGGCCGCACGATTGAGCGCCGTTCTGCATTCAAGCTAAGAGCTCAGCACACAGCCGAAAGAGAACCTTGAAACTATCTCCATCGCCGCGCGCTGAACCTTAAACACCCATGGCGCTCGGCGCGCACTGGCGAAGCCGTAATCGCAGTAGTGCTGCCACTCCACCTCCCGGCATTACGGACCAAACTCCGTGTCGGCCTTCTTCGGAAGGATATACACCTCAAGAAGAAGATGGTCCACGATGCTGAGCGCGACGGCCAACTGTGTGGGCGTGTGAGGTTTAGCTTCGTGCGCAGCATCGTTGCCAAGAGTCCGGATCTTGTGGAGGACCGCCGCGCCCGCGGGCGTCAGTACCCGTGCATCAACTAGACCATCGATTCTGTGGAACAGATCCTTGCCCGGAGCAGCACGCTCCTTGCAAACCATTTCTACGAGACTCCTCAGTCCAATCCCTGCGAGAACCGGGGAGTTGGACGCTAGGGCTTGAAGTGTCTCCGCATAGATAAGGCTTACAGTGCCAGGCAACCACATCGTGTCCTCACCAAGCCCCCTAATCCCCTCCCTGCGAAATGGGTAAAGGGATTCCGAAACAGCCGCACACATCTCATCGTCATCGTTGAGGTCCCATTCCTCAGAGTTGCTACTAGCCTCTCTAAACGAGACCGTGGAGCAACCTTGGCACTGGACCACTTGGTAATCCCAATGGAAGACAGCATACCCGTGCCTGCTCTCGTACTCACTGCGCTTCTCGTAAGACGCCTTCACCTGGTGTGCCGTCTTTCCATTGCATCGGGAACAGGCAATTTGATGAACCTCATCGCAGGTTCCATTAACCGAGTACTTTGTCGTCGTAGCCATCAATATCCTTTTCAGTAGCTTGCCAGATGCATTGCGGCTCGCCGCCGCTGCTACAGCCGACCCCTTGGCATATCACCGCTGTCATCGGCGACGCCGACGAATATAGCGGAGTCTATGACTGCCCGAGCATATCGGGGGCGTCCCCATACCGTCACTCTCACCGTGGCGCTTCGCCAATGACGGCGCGGGCGCAACCGCTAAGCATCCAAGGCTCGGAGCTACGCAAAGCGTGCTGAAGCGGGGGCTGAAACTGAATGGGCGGGGTCCCTAGGCTTATCCACAGCCACCGGGGGGAATTCGGACCCCGGTAAAAGACAGTATTTCGGCCTCTAGGATGCTCCACCACAGGTCCGCAGAAAACGGCGTTTCCCCGAAGGAAAGGGACGATTCCTGCCTGCGCGCCTTGTGCATTCCCAGCCCTAAGCCGGCTGAGGCGATGCACAGGTGCTGCTTGCTAAATTCGCCGCCAGCAAGTGCGCGTTCCTACGCATTCCGACCCGGCCCAGCAGCGGTGTCCAGCGTCCAATAGACGCTCCCTCTGAGCCATATCGCCATGCCCAAGATCGAGCTCGCTCTACCCCAGGTGGTCTGCGACGCAATGAATGACGCTGCCTACGCCGCGGGCATTCCTCCTGCCGAGCTCTTGGCCGATGCGTTGCGCACCCTTCCCGCGTTCCAGCGCGCCTTGGCGGCCAGGCCCGAGCGTCTCCCCGCCTTTGCCCTCAACCCCGGAGCACCCCATGAGTGATAAATCTCCGCCCGTCCCTTCTTCCCTACTGAAGCTGGAGCGCCTGCGAATTCGCAACGACCTCTACTTCGCGGCGAGGCGCGCGCTGAGCGAGCGCCGCAAAGAGCTCAACGACCAGCGAAAGTTCATTCGACAAGAGATAGACACCGCCTCAAAGAGCTTCAGCGGCAGAGAGCTCGAGGTGGGTGTCGGCAGGCCGACAAACCTTGGCGGCAAAACCCTGGACGAACACAGGCGAGAGACGTTGGCCAAGTTGCAACGGTGGATGGCTGCGATCGATGCAGTGGACGCCATAGTAGCCGCCGCATACGACGAGCTCAGCGCTTCATCCGGCGACGTAGGGGCTTACCAGGCCGCCTCACAACATCTCCAGCAGACCGTGGCCGATTGGGGCCTAAGCCAGTAAGGGAACGACCATGACCGACCATTTGCCAAAGGTAGCGCGCGTCCGCGCCCAAATCGAAAAGCTGGCCGACGACATCCGCGACATTCGCGGCGGCATGCCGCCGAAAGAAGAAGCTCTTGCAGGCATCGACGCTCACATCGAACGCGAAGCCGCGAACGTCATTATTCGCCCAAGCGCCTTTATTGGCGGCGGCAGCGAAGTCGTATCGGCCTACCCCGAGAGTACCCATGCCTACGCATGCAAGTTCTTCCCGGACGTCATCCGTGATCGCCTCCGCAACGAAGTCGAAGCCCTCTACCAAGGCGATGTGACGATCACCGATGACCGGAAGCAGGAGCGCCTGGAGCAACAGCTGCTGGAACTGGAGCGGCAGGAAGAGTCACTGATCCGGGACGCCGCTGCGGCCGGCAAGAACATCCCGCGCCGCTCCGATGCCAACCCCGCGATCACGCTGGCCGACTGATTCGCGAGTAGGGACCAGCAGGCGGTGTCCCTAACAACACCTGCAGCCCGGGCCGGCATTCTGCGGATTCGCGCACCTCACGCCGGTGACCGGGCAAACGGCTTCGTTGCGAGGTCGTGTGACCGAAAGGTTCGCTAGAAATCAGCGCCGCCTCGACGCGACTTGAGGCATGCGTCGCTACGCTTGCGAGGGAGCAGAGAGGTAGTCCCAATTCGTAAAGCGAATACATGACCCCAGATCGGCAACAGTCCAATCCGTTGTCAGCACAACGTCGAAATCACATGACAGGCCGGCGTTCTTGGCAGCTTCCAACCGGCTAATCTTGGGGCGATCGGCCACCGGCACGGTCTTTTCGCTCAATGCTTCTATAGCATTCGCCACCCGAATTGCGGCAGCATTGTCGTAGCAAACGACGACTATCTCTACGAAATATGGCGCAGCAAGAGTGGGCACCGCCGCAGGCTCAATATCCGCGCCGCTCGCCGTCGCGAAACGCAAGTAGATTCCCTGGAGACCCACATCTGCGTCCCGGACCAGCCGCTTGCTGATGAACTCGCGAAGCTTTGTACGCTCGAAGAGCGCATTTAGCTCATCTGGCAGTTCCATACGCGTGTAGCTGCGAGCCAGCCAAGCGGCGAAGTCCTCTCTGTGCTGGGCTTCCGGCTTCCCCTCGACGTTGAGAATTCGCCCACGCTTGATGGTGGAGTCAAGGAGAGTTTCGCGGGGAATCCACTTGCGTTCCTCGATCCGAAGTTGCAGATGCACCGCCTGCCCGTCCATTTCACAGGGAACATGAAAGCGCCGAGGATCATCGCCCTTGGCACACTGAACGTTCACCTCACCGGCCGGGATCACTTCGGCGCGAATAATTTCGATGAGCGGGACGCGCTCCAGAGAACAGTTCACAAGGTTGCACGTCTGCGAGGAAATCACCCACAGCTCTTCTCCCCCTGCAACTGGCAATGCGACAACACTACCTTGCCACCAATCCATGGTGGCAAGAATAGAAACATCCAACGGCACATCAGCAAGAGGGGTAGTCTGCATTGACTCGACCGGAACGAACGGCTCGCTGCGCTCTTCGGACGGACCCAGAAATTTCCTTATCAAGTCGGGCAATCGCATTCGTCATTCGTTCTGCAAGGTCAGTGTGAGCTACAGCAGAGTCAAAGATGTCCTTTATCGACTCTCCATTCACCTGCCGGTCGAAAAGCCGCACAATTGCAGATCTAACTTCGACCGAATGTATTGATTGAAGAAGTTCGTACAATGCCTCGATCTTAACAACGCGCTCAACTCGGGGCTCTGCCTCACCAGCAAGCCACGAATAAAAAGCTTTACGAGTTACGCCAAACAGATTTGCCAGTGCCGACACACTAGCGCCAGTCTCTGACTTGATCCAGTTCAGCTGAACCGCCCAAGGAGGCAAGGCGCCCTCGATATCCAATTCCTTAACTGCTTTAAAGCCCGCTTTAACCGGTCCAGCACCCAATTGAAAGACTTTGACTTCGAAAGGCTGGCTAGGTGTACGAACCGAAACCTGTGTAGGACCTGCCGCAACCGCAGCACCAATTACAAATGCACATCCAAGCGCCATCGTAATGGAGGCCGTACCAACGGTTGGCGAGACGCCTTCAAGTTCGTAAGCCTTTCGGAATTTAAACTCCTGCCCAGAGCTGTTCTCTATCACTCTCATCGGCGTCCCCTCCAGTCCAGTGTTCGAATGCTACGTCCGTGCAGACCCGCCTGAAATAGTCGTTGGCAATGACATGAAGGTCATTCAATCGACTGCATACATCATGTGCATCTTTTATTGCCACACTAAGCACTTCGAAAGCATCGATGTCTAATGCTCCATCCTCCATGCCGAGCCGGGGAACCGGATCTCCCGATGCATCGCCATCAGATGAACTAATGTAAGCGGGAATCAGATCATCATTGATAACGTAAGAATTTGCGCCCGAGGTGAACCTTACTTGCAAGAATTTCTCGTCGACCAAATATCGCTGACGAGTCGTACCGCCGCGGAGAACACCATTCCAACCATCCCATCTTTGCTTTGCAGGTAGAAATGGAAGCAAGTGGTAGTCAACGTAATCGGAAATAGTTGCGCCTTCTTTAGGCCGGATCCAATCGATATACCTAATACCTACCGCTTCAAGGTCTAAACTCTGTGCATTGGAGAGCAGAGCCACCAACACCTCGCTGAAGACAGCGCTAAAATCATCGAAGTGAACGTACTTACGCGTACTGACAGACAACCCATCCTTCGATAGCTGAACGCTCATGTGCCTGTCATCCGTAGTAAAGATGAAGACAGAGCCAGGTTCGTCAGCATTGAAGTCGGACGGATCGATGGCGATTTCCACGCCCTTAGAACCCACCTTGTACGCCGCGCGAATCAGTACCGGGAACCGCGCGTAGAGCCGCTCTTGGATGTCCGAGGCCCACTTAGGGACCGATTCACGCTGCCGAAAACGTATTCCGGCGTACACGTACAGCAATGGCGGGTACTTCAGCACTCCGGCCCTGTCTACCATTTCTCATGCCCGACTAAACAGTTCGAGCAAAAGTATACAGTCATCACATTCTTTTTGCGTGAAGCCAAATTTAGGCCGAGGGGGGGCTCCCCTAAAGACTGTCGAACGCTTGCGCCCTTGAGATCGACAGACATCTCAGTCTAAGGGGACTCTCGAGGGGAAAGCAGCTTAGCCATTCCGCTGTTACCCTGCAGTTACGAAAAAACCGGCATAAGCCGGCTTCTTCTGCAACACACTGATTTTAAATGGTGGGCGGTACAGGGATCGAACCTGTGACCCTTGCCGTGTGAAGGCAATGCTCTACCGCTGAGCTAACCGCCCGGTGTGTTGCTGAGCCGCTCATTATAGGGGCTTTTCAGAGGCCGTCAACAGTTTTTCACATTCGTGTTCACGGGCGTTTCGGGGCATGCAGCCGGGCATGGCCCGGCGCTACAGAAAGGCCCCGCGCGCAGCCTCACATCGTATGGGTCGGCTTGTCCGAGCCGGTAAGCCCGGCCAGCAGGGTCTCGATCTTGTGGCGTACGCCCTCGCCTTCGGCACCATCGGCCAGCTGCACGCCGATGCCGGCGGTGCGGTTGCCCTGCGCGCCGGCCGGGGTCACCCAGATCACCTTGCCGGCCACCGGCAGGCGCTCGCTGGAATCGGGCAGGGTCAGCAGCAGGAACACCTCGTCGCCCAGGAAGTAGCGCTTGGGCGTGGGCACGAAGATGCCGCCATTCTTCACGAACGGCATGTACGCGCTGTACAGCGCGGCTTTGTCCTTCACGGCCAGGGACAGGATGCCCTGGCGGGCGTTGCTGGCACTCATCGATTTCCCCTTGCGGCAGGCCGCTCGTTCACCTTGTTCCAGGCCAGCAGCAACTCGACCACCGCAAGGTCTGCACGCACCGTGGTGCGCAGCAGGTCGCGGGTGCGGTTGGCCGCATCGAACCAGGCTGCAAGCTTGTGCAATCGCTCCGGCGTGGTCAAGGCATCGGTGCTGGCCTGGGCCAGCGCCAAATCGGCGGCAAAGCGCAGGCGCAGCGCCGCGTTGTCGTCACCGCACCACTTCTGCGCCAGCTCCACCGCGCCGGTCTTGCCGGCCGCCAGCTGTTCCAGATCTCGACCGACTTCGCGGCGCAGGCTCAGGCCGTCTTCGCGCAGCCAGTTGTCGGCCTGGCCGGGGTGGCCGCGCGCCGCGTCCAGCGCTTCGCGCGCCGATGCCTCGCTATGGCCCTGCTGCTGCAGCCAGGCCAGTGCTTCGTGCTGCGGCGGCAACTTGAATTCCAGGCGCTGGCAGCGGCTGCGGATGGTCTGCGGCAAGCGTGCCGGGTCGCTGCTGATCAACCACAGGTAGCGGCCGGGCTGCGGCTCTTCCAGGGTTTTCAGCAGCGCGTTGGCCGCCGAGCGGTTGATCGCATCGGCCGGGTCGACGATCACCACCTGCGCCACGCCGTACTGCGGGGTCAGCGCCAGCTTGTCGGTGATCTCGCGCATCTGCTCGATGACGATCTCGGTACGCAGCTTGTCGCCGCTCTTGTTCGGAATGAAGCTGACCAGCTGCAGGTCCGGGTGCGTGCCCGCCGCGATCAGCTGGCGCGTGCGCGTGGCGTGGGCTGCATCGCCCTGCGCCAGCACGTGGTCGGCCAGCGCCAGCGCCACCTCATGCTTGCCCAGCCCGGCCGGACCGCAGATCAGCAGGCCATGACCGAGGCGACCGGCGTCGAGCGCGGCCACCGTCTGTTCGAACGCGCGCTGCTGCCAGGGCGAAAACGTGCTCATGCGCCCTCCCCGTCCCGCAGCCAGCGCTCGACACGCGCGACCACATCGGCGGCCACGCGCACCTGCTCCTGGCCCGCATCAATCAATGCGAAGCGCTGCGGATCCTGCTGTGCGCGGCTGCGGAACACTTCGCGCACGCGCTGGAAGAAATCGTCCTGCTCGCTCTCGATGCGGTCCGGCCACAGGTCGCGGCCGTTGGCGCGCGCGCGACCGACGGCCACGTCCACATCCAGCAGCAGGGTCAGGCCCGGCAGCAGGCCGACCGCGCGGCGCTCCAGGTCGGCAATCCACTGCGGGTCGAGGCCACGGCCACCGCCCTGATAGGCGTAGCTGGAATCGGTGAAGCGATCGCTCAGCACATAGGCGCCGCGCTGCAGCGCCGGCCGGATCACCTGGCGCACATGCTGCGCGCGTGCGGCGAACACCAGCAGCAGCTCGGCTTCGGCGCTGAGCGGTTCGGCGGCGATCTCGGCATCGGGTTTCAGCACCAGGCCGCGGATGCGCTCGGCCAGTGGCGTGCCGCCCGGTTCACGGGTCAGCACCACCTCGTGGCCGTGGCTGCGCAGGCACTCACGGATGGCATTGATGGCGGTGGTCTTGCCCGCGCCCTCGCCGCCTTCCAGGCTGACGAAACGCGGGTGGCGAAGCAGCGCGGGACTCATTGCGCCGGGGTCTCCTGGGTACGTTGCTGGCGCAGCTGCTGCAGGTAGCGGGCTACGGCCGCGTTGTGCTGGTCCAGGCTGGGCGAGAACACGTGCGCGCCACTGCCATCGCCCACGGCGACGAAATACAGCGCGTCGCCCGCTGCGGGTTGCGCGGCGGCCATCAGTGCATCGCGGCTGGGCATGGCGATCGGGGTCGGGGTCAGGCCCGCACGGGTATAGGTGTTGTAGGGCGTATCGGTGGTCAGGTCGCGGCGGCGGATGTTGCCGTCATACGCGGCACCGAGGCCATAGATCACGGTCGGGTCGGTCTGCAGGCGCATGCCGATCTTCAGGCGACGCATGAACACGCCGGCAATCTGCGGGCGCTCGCTGGCCAATGCGGTTTCCTTCTCGATGATCGAGGCCATCGTCAGCAGTTCGTAGGGCGTGTTGATCGGCAGGTCCGGCGCGCGGCTTTCCCAGGCTTCATCCAGCGCCTTTTCCATCGCGGCGTGCGCGCGCTTGAGCACGTCCAGATCACTGTCGCCGCGCTGGTAGACGTAGGTCTCCGGCAGGAAGCGGCCTTCCGGATGCTGGCCACCGAAGCCGAGGCGCTGCATCAGCGCGGCGTCATCAAGATTGTCGGTGGTGTGCAGCAGCGGCTCGGCGCGCTTGAGCGCGGCACGCAGCTGGCGGATGTTCCAGCCCTCGACAATCGTGACCCGGTGCTGCAGCACCTTGCCGGCGCGCATGCGCAGCAGCAGCTCGCGCGGGGTCAGCTCGCCACTGAGCGCGTACTCGCCCACCTTCAGTTTGCCGGCCGCATCGAGCTGGCGCGCCAGCAACTGCCACTGGGTGTCCTGGCCCTCGTCCACGCCGGCATCGCGCAGCTTGCGCAGCACGCTGTTCATGCCATCGCCGCTGGCGATGACCACGCTCTCGGCGGTCGGGGTGATCGGGGCATCGGCGAAGCGGGTCTGCTGGTAGAAGAACCACGCGCCCGCGCCGGCCACGACAGCGGCCAGCACCACCACCAGCGTTACCACGAACAGACACCCGCGCTTGGCTCCCGCCATGGACTACCTCTGAACTCGATTCCGTCGTGCAGGATACCGTGCCGGTGGATTGGGGTCATGACCGGGGTGGCGTCGCCGTGCCGACCAACGGTCGGCGCCCACCACAACACTGGCACTACCGGTGCACGCCTAGCCCTGCTGGCCCAGCGCGCGCAGCAGGCCGCGGGCCTTGGCGCGGGTCTCGTCCAGTTCCTTGTCCGGGTCCGAATCGACCACGATGCCGGCGCCGGTGCGGAAGCTCACCTCGTGGCCATCCACTTCGGCGGTACGGATCAGGATGTTCAGGTCCAGGTCGCCATCGCGGTTCAGCCAGCCGAACGCGCCGGTGTAGGCACCGCGCGGCACCTGCTCCAGTTCGCTGATGATCTGCATGCATCGCACCTTGGGGCAGCCGGTGATGGTGCCACCCGGGAACGTGGCGGCGATCACCTCGCCGGGCGTGACCTCCGGGCGCAGGTGGCCGCTGACATTGCTGACGATGTGGTGCACATGGGCGTAGCTCTCCACCGTCATCAGCTCATCGACCACCACGGTGCCGGGCAGGCAGATGCGGCCCAGGTCGTTGCGTTCCAGGTCGATCAGCATCACGTGCTCAGCACGCTCCTTGGGGTGGCCGACCAGCTCCCGGATGCGCGCGGCATCATCGTCCCCCTCGAAGCGCGGACGCGTGCCGGCAATCGGACGCGTCTGCGCGTGGCCGGCATGCACCGACACCAGCCGCTCCGGCGAGGAACTGACCACATGGCGACCGTGCGCGCTGAACAGGCCGGCGAACGGTGCCGGGTTGGCACGACGCAGCTGCGCGTACAGCGCCTGCGGCTGGACCGGCGCAGCGAACTGCGCGCTCCAGCGCCGCGACAGGTTCACCTGGAACACATCGCCGGCACGCAGGTAGTCGATCACCCGGCGCACGCCGTCGGTGAAGCGCTGTGGCGCATCCTCGCCCACCGACTGCGGCGGCTGCCAGCCCTGCCCGGCCTCCGGCAGTGCCTGCGACGCCATGGTCACCAGCGCCTCCAGCAGGGCCTGCTCACCGGCTTCGGCGATGACGAAGCTGGCGTCGTTCTGGTGGTCGTGCAGCACCGCAGCCGGGCAGCGCAGCGCCAGCGCGGTCGGGCGGCCGTCCTCGCGCGCGCGCGCCAGCAGCACCGGTTCAATCTGGCTGGCCACTTCGTAATCGAGCATCAACGCCCAGCCGCCACGGAACGGCAGGCTGTGGCTGCCGTCGTGCGGCAGGCGTTCGTGCTGCCAGGCACGGTCCAGCACCTGCAGGAAGCTGCCGGCGTGTACCGCGTCGTGCTGGTCGCGCACCTGGCCATCGGCATCCAGCCGCAGGCAGTCGCCCTGCGCGGCCAGCAGCAGGCTCCAGCGGCCCTGGGCGGTGCCCGAGGCGGTGGATTCCATCAGCAGCGGGAAGCGCGCCGGGTCATGATGCTGCAGGGCCAGCAGATCGATCGGGTGCGGCAGCGGTTGGATCAGCGGTGCGTGGGTCATGATGGCCAGTTCAGGGATTCAGATGCACGGAAGCCGCCTTGCGGCGGCTCCGTGGTGCACGGCGTTGATCCGTTTGTCGGATTGCCGATAGGTAGAGTCGACTGTCAGTCGACTGCTTTCCCATCAACGATCACCGCGGCGAATCGAAAGGCAGTCGACTGACAGTCGACTCTACCAATGCGACGCCGAGCATGGCGCGACGTCGCAATGCCGGTCAGACGCGCTTGAAGATCAGCGTGCCGTTGGTGCCGCCGAAGCCGAAGCCATTGGACATCACCACGTCGACCTTGGCCTGGCGTGCTTCGTTGGGCACGTAGTCCAGGTCGCAGCCTTCGCCCGGCTGCTGCAGGTTGATGGTCGGCGGAATGACGTTGTCCTGCAGCGCCATCACCGAGAAGATCGCTTCCACGCCGCCGGCCGCGCCCAGCAGGTGGCCGGTCATCGACTTGGTGGAGCTGACCATCATCTTGTAGGCGTGGTCGCCGAAGGCGGTCTTCATCGCCATGGTCTCGCCCAGGTCGCCCAGCGGCGTGGAGGTGCCGTGCGCGTTGAGGTAGCCGACCTGTTCCGGGGTCACACCAGCGTCCTTCATCGCCATGACCATGCAGCGGGCGGCGCCTTCGCCGTTCTCGCTCGGGGCGGTCATGTGGTACGCGTCGGAGCTGGCACCGAAACCGGCCAGTTCGCAGTAGATCTTCGCGCCGCGTGCCTTGGCGTGCTCGTACTCTTCCAGGATCAGGATGCCGGCGCCGTCGCCCAGCACGAAGCCGTCACGGTCCTTGTCCCACGGGCGCGAGGCCTGTTCCGGAGCGTCGTTGCGGGTGCTCATGGCCTTCATCGCGCAGAAGCCACCCAGGGCGGTCGGCGACGAGCCACGCTCGGCACCACCGACCACCATCACGTCGGCGTCGCCGTACTGGATCATGCGCATCGCGGTGCCGATCGAGTGGTTCGAGGTCGCGCACGCCGACACCGCCGAGAACGACGGGCCCTTCAGACCGGTGATGATGCTCAGCTGGCCCGGCAGCATGTTGATGATGGTCTTGGGCACGTAGAAGGGCGAGATCTTCTTGCCCTCGTGGAACTCGATGGTCTGCTCTTCGATACCGAGCAGGCCGCCGATGCCGGCGCCGACAATGGCGCCGATGCGCTCGGCATTGGCGTCGGTGATCTCCAGGCCCGAGTCATGCAGGGCCATGAACGAGGCACCGAGGCCGTAATGGATGAACGGGTCCATCTTCTTGGCATCCTTGCCGCTGACCCGGTACTTGCCGAACAGTTCGTTGTCGGCGGTGATGTCAAAGCCCTTGACCTCACCTGCAATCTTGGTGGTGAACCGGTCCAGGTAGGCATCGGCAACGTTGGTCAGCGGACCGATGCCCGAACGACCGTGGGTGATGCCTTCCCAGCTGCTGGCCAGATCATTGCCCAACGGCGAGACGATACCCAGGCCGGTTACGACGACGCGACGCTTCATTGCTGATTCTCCTGACCCGAAGGTTCAATCGGGTAACACGGTTTGCTTCGGTGTGATGCTCAAACACACGGGGCCGCAACTGCGGCCCCATGGGGTGCGGTGCGCGGCGAGCGGAGACCCGCGCGCGCACTGCCGTCTGACATCAGGCCTTGACGTGGGCCTTGATGTAGTCGATGGCGGCCTGCACGGTGCTGATCTTCTCGGCTTCTTCGTCCGGGATCTCGCACTCGAATTCTTCTTCCAGGGCCATCACCAGCTCGACGGTGTCCAGCGAGTCAGCGCCCAGGTCATCGACGAACGATGCGCTGTTGGTGACTTCTTCTTCCTTGACGCCAAGCTGTTCGACGACGATTTTCTTGACGCGTTCTTCGATGGTGCTCATGGGATCTCGCTCCAGATGGAGTTGTGGTTCAAAAGTGGTCGCCATCAAGGGCGATGGCCGTGGGATAGTGTAGTGGAAACCGGCGCGGCCTTGCATTGCAGCAAAAACCTCCGCAGATCAACCACTTGCGGCGCAATCCCTGCGCCCCTTGCTTACGGCATGTACATGCCGCCGTTCACATGGAGGGTTTCGCCGGTGATGTAACCGGCAGCCGGGCTGGCCAGGAACGCCACCGCATGGGCGATGTCCTCCGGCGAACCCAGGCGTTCGAGGGCGATGTCGTTGATCAGCGCGGTACGCGCTTCTTCCGGCAACGCCTTGGTCATGTCGGTGTCGATGAAGCCGGGTGCGACAACATTGACGGTGACGCCGCGCGAGCCGATTTCCTTGGCCAGCGACTTGCTGAAGCCGATGATGCCGGCCTTGGCGGCCGCGTAGTTGGCCTGCCCGGCATTGCCGGTCACGCCCACCACCGATGCGATGTTGATGATGCGGCCCTTGCGCGCCTTCATCATGCCGCGCATCACCGCCTTGCTGGTGCGGAACACGCTGGTCAGGTTGGTGTCGATGATCGACGCCCAGTCCTCGTCCTTCATGCGCATCAGCAGGTTGTCGCGGGTGATGCCGGCATTGTTGACCAGGATCGAGATCGGGCCGAATTCCTTGGCGATGCCATCGAGCACGCTGTCCAGCGCAGCGGCGTCGGTGACGTTCAGCGCGCGGCCGTGACCGCCGTGGGCGGCCAGGCGCTCACCGATCGCGGCGGCGCCGGATTCGGTGGTGGCGGTGCCGATGACGGTGGCGCCCTGGGCGGCCAGCAGATCGGCGATGGCGGCACCAATGCCACGGCTGGCACCGGTGACCAGTGCGATTTCACCCTGCAGGGGCTTGCTCATGTTGTTTTCCTCAGACGGGAGCGGCCGCCGCACCGTGCCGCTTGCAGCGGCCACCGGTACGGTCGGCAGGAAACAGGGAAGGTCAGGCCGACCATGCCTCGCGGGCGGCTTCAAAGTCGCCCGGCGTGGCCAGAGGACGGCCGTCGATGGCCTTGTCGATGCGCTTGACCAGGCCGGTCAGCACCTTGCCTGGGCCGCACTCGGCGATCTGGGTGATGCCACGGGCGGCCAGCGCCTGCACGCAACCGGTCCACTGCACCGGCTGGTACAGCTGCTGGACCAGCGCGGTGCGGATGGCGTCCACGCCGTCGTGCACCTGGGCATCGACGTTCTGCACCACCGGCAGCTGCGGCGCCTGCCAGGACAGGCCGGCCATCACTTCGGCCAGCCGGTTGGCGGCTTCGCGCATCAACGGGGTGTGCGAGGGTACGCTGACGGCCAGCTTGACCGCCTTGCGCACGCCCTTCTCGGCCAGCAGCGCCAGCGCACGGTCGACCGCGTCAGCGTCGCCACCGATCACGATCTGGCCCGGCGAATTGAAGTTGGCCGGCACCACCACCTGGCTGCCTGCGGCTTCGGCGCAGACATCCAGCACCAGCTGGTCTTCGGCACCGAGCACGGCGGCCATGGCACCGACACCGGCCGGTGCCGCTTCCTGCATCAGCTGGCCACGCAGGCGCACCAGGTGCGCGCCGTCATGCAGGCTCAGCGCGCCGGCGGCAACCAGGGCGGTGTACTCGCCCAGACTGTGGCCGGACAGCACCGACGGGCGCGGACCGCCCACGGCGTTCCAGGCGCGCCACACACCAATGCTTGCGGCCAACAGGGCCGGCTGGGTGTATTCGGTACGGTTGAGCATTTCCTCCGGGCCACCCTGGGACAGCGCCCACAGGTCGACGCCGGCACCATCGGATGCCTCGGTGAAGGCTTCACGCACCTGCGGGTGCAGTTCGGCCAGCTCGGCCACCATGCCCACAGACTGCGAGCCCTGGCCGGGGAAGACAAAAGCGAGGGTGGATACGGTCACGCGGTCATCCGCTTGCTGCAATCGAAGCGGGCCATGATAAGGGGGAATCCGCTGTGTCGTCTGTACGTGCGCGTATGCAGGCGTATGGAGGGCGGCCGGGCAAGCGCAATGGGGTCAGATCCCTTTTCCGCAGGAAAAGGAATCTGACCCCGATCAGCCATCAGCAGAACAGCTGCAGCACGTCCAGATCGCCGTCGGCGAGGAAATCCACGCACAGGCCCACCAGCATCAGCACGCCAGCAGTGCTGGCACCGTGGGTGATGAAGATCGAATGGGCCAGCGCGCGCGCTGAGCGGCCCAGCTTCATGCAGACCCTGGCCAGGCTGCGCAGGCGGCCACTGACCGCATGCACGTTCTCGCGCACCGGCGCCTGGACCTCGCCCATCGCCTCGGCCATCATCGCCTGCAGATGTTCGGGGCGATCAGCGTAGTACTTGGCCACGCCATAACCGAACATCAGCCAGTCGCGGGCCTGCGCTTCGGACAGGTCCATCACTTCCAGCGGATCTTCCTCGAAATCGATGAAGCCGACCTGCTGCCCATCCCAGGTGAGATTGCGCGGCAACGGCTGGCCGAAATAGGCGCCGCGCGCATGCGCTTGGGCAATGGCCTGCATCGCCGCCATCACCAGCCGATCACGACCGGCCTCATCCGCTTCACGCAGGCAGGTATTGAACGAGCTGCCGTTGTCGCCGATCACCAGCGCGGCATGGCCGGTGCCCAGCACGTCCGGCACGTTCACGCCTTGCGCCTGCAGCTCTGCAAGGCGGCGGGCCTCGGTTTCGCGCGCGGCGTCACCCCCACGGTGCGGCGGCGGGCGCAGGGCATCGAGATGGAAACGGCGCGCAACAAAATTGAGCAGGCCCAGGGCCAGTGCTCGGCTTCCCTTGCCGTACTGCTTCAGCCAGGCACGTTGCCCTTCGATGACGATGGGCTCAACCATGACAGGTCCTCCTTAAACGCGTTACGGCCCCGGAGGGCCGTAACGACAAGACTTCACATTGTCGTAACTTGCACTATCAATAGCGCAGCAGGGCCGAACCCCACGTGAAGCCACCGCCGAAGGCTTCCAGCAGCAGCAGCTGGCCGCGCTCGACCCTGCCCGACCGCACGGCGGCATCGAGCGCCAGCGGCACTGAACCGGACGAGGTGTTGCCGTGCTTGTCGACGGTCACCACGACCTGGTCCATCGACATGTCCAGGCGCTTGGCGGTGGCTTCGATGATGCGCAGGTTGGCCTGGTGCGGAATCAGCCAATCCAGGTCGGACTTGTCCAGGCCGTTGGCGGCCAGGGTCTCGTCCACGACCGAGTCCAGCGCCTTGACGGCGTACTTGAACACGTCGTTGCCCTTCATGTTGATGGTGCCACCACCGTTGGCGCCGTCCTTGAAACCGCTCGAGACGCCAACCGGGTTCCACAGGAGTTCCTTCTTGCTGCCATCGGCATGCAGGTGGGTGCTGAGGATGCCGGTCTCTTCGTCGGCCTTGAGCACGACGGCGCCGGCGCCATCACCGAACAGCACGCAGGTGGTGCGATCGTTCCAGTCGACCATGCGGGTCAACGTTTCGGTGCCGATCACCAGCACGTGCTTGCAGTCGCCGGAGCGGATGAATTTGTCGGCCACGCCCAGCGCGAACACGAAGCCGGAACAGGCTGCGTTGACGTCGAAGGCGGGGCACCCGGCCACACCGAGCTTGGCCTGGATCAGGCACGCGGTGGACGGGAAAATAAGGTCAGGGGTGGTCGTGCCGACCACGATCATGTCGAGCTGCGAGGCATCGATGCCTGCGGCTTCAAGCGCGCGCAGGGCGGCGTTGTAGCCAAGGTCGCTGGTGGTTTCGCCTTCGGCCGCGATGTGCCGTTCACGAATTCCGGTGCGCGACTGGATCCACTCATCCGAGGTTTCGACCATTTTTTCCAGGTCGGCATTGGTCAGGACTTTCTCCGGCAAATAGCTACCGGTGCCCGCGATCCTCGAATAGATCCGCTTGCTCATCATGTTTCCTGTTGCGCGGGCCGCCGATCACCGGCACGCCCGGGAAAGAAGGCAAAGGCCGCTGCCCGGAGGCAGCGGCCTTCCCGGCACATCAATCTTCTTCGACGGCCGAGGTCTTGGTCTGGATGACCTTCTTGCCGCGGTAGAAACCATCGGCAGTGATGTGGTGACGCAGATGCACTTCGCCGGTGGTCGGGTCGGTCGACAGCTGCTTGGCGCTCAGGGCGTCATGCGAACGGCGCTGGCCGCGGCGGGACGGGGTAACACGGGATTTCTGGACAGCCATGGGATTGCTCCAAACTCGGTTCGTTTTGCTTCGTCGTTTCGTCGCACAGGACGCCAGCGCCCAGCACACTTTTCGCTTTCGCCGCAGCCGCCGACGACAACCGGCTGCTATTGTTTCTTCAATGCCGCCAACGCCGCAAACGGGTTGGCCTTCTTTGTTTCTTCTTCGCTCGGTGCCCAGTCCTGATCGACTGCCTCACCGTCGGGCGACAGCGGCACCACAGGCACCGCCAGCACCAACTCGTCCTCGACCAGGTCCAGCGGACGCAGCTGGCCGTCTTCCGGCACCAGCAACGCCTCGTACTCCTCCGGCAGGGACGATTCCTCGTCCTCGTCGCGGATCAGGCCAAGCCTCTGGGTCACCTTCACCGGCAACAGGAATCGCTGCATGCTGCGCTGACACCTCAGCGGCAACGCGGTGTCGATGGTCAGTTCCACATAGGATACCCGCAAGACGTCGTCGCGACCGAATTCAAGCGAGTAGACACACTCGCCGTCGGTATCTGCGACCAACCCCTGCAGGCGGGTCAATTCAGCCAGGGAGACCTGACCGTCGAAGCGCCTTCGCGCTACAACCATCCGCCAGGCATCCAGCGTTTCGGGCACGTTCGCGGACATAAGCCGCTGAATACTAAGGATCGCACCGCCCGCTGTCAAATGCCCGCCATACAGGACTTGCTGCTGGCGTTGCCGGCGGGCCAGACTGCCGCGCCCTGCCCCGGTATTCTCGCATGTCACTGGTCCTGGCCTCCACCTCCCGCTACCGTCGCGAACTGCTGCAACGGCTGGGCCTGCCCTTCGACTGCGCACGCCCGGAGGTGGATGAAACCCCGTTGAACGGCGAGGGCCCGATGGCCCTGGCCACGCGCCTGGCCGCCGCCAAGGCGGCCGATGTCGCCGCGCGCCATCCGGGTGCCTGGGTGATCGGCTCGGACCAGGTGGCCGACCTGAACGGCCAGCCGCTGGGCAAGCCTGGCACGGTCGAGGCGGCCTGTGCGCAGCTGGTGGCGATGTCCGGGCAGACGGTACGCTTTCACACGGCAATCAGTCTCAGACGGGATGGAGAATCCCTCGCCGCCCTGGATATGACCGAAGTGCACTTCCGCGCGCTGGACTCGCAGGAGATCGCCCGTTACGTCGCCACCGAGCAGCCACTGGACTGCGCCGGCAGCTTCAAGTGCGAGGGCCTGGGCATCGGCCTGTTCGAGGCGATCGACAACCGCGACCCGACCGCGCTGGTCGGCCTGCCACTGATCGCGCTGTGCGGCCTGCTGCGCAGGGCCGGATTCGCGGTGCCGTGAACGGTAGAGCCGAGCCCATGCTCGGCTGCTTTTTTCGAGGATGCCTGCCATCTGAATCGGACGCAGCCGGGCATCGGCTCGGCTCTACAGGACCAGAGGACCTCAACGAACCTCGAACGGTTGCTCCTGCCACGCCTCCACGCTGCCATCGCGCCCGTGCAGGCGCAGGCCGAGCCAGTGCCGGCCCGGCGCCAGCGTGGTGGTGTCCAGCGACGCGTCGAAGCCCACCGCCGGATGCTGCGGATCGGTACTGTCCGGCCAGGCGGGGCGAATGTCGAACACGCGCCCGTAACGCGCGTCTCCGATCGAGCGGCCATCAACCAGCACTTCAACCCGCGCCAGCCCGACCCCATCCTTGAATGCCCAGCCCTTGATGGCGAGCGTTCCGGAGACCTTTTCACTGTTGGACGGCGCATCCAGCCAAGCCATTGAGGGCGTTACGCAGGCCCCCTGTGCACGCTTGGCCGGCAGCCGGAACAGCAGGAACCGCTGGAAGCCATGATCGCTGCTGACCACGCGTGGCGCCGGCAACGGCCCCACCTGCTCGCAGATGGTGTGATAGCGCGCCAGCAGGTCGCGGTAGCGCTGGTCACTGGGTGACAGCACCAGCAGCATCGGCACACTGCGCGGGCCTTCGTGCAGCAGGTCCCACTGCGCCAGCTGTGCGGTGCGCCCATGCTTGTCGTTGAGCGGATGTGGCAACACCTCGATATCGCCATTGCCCAGCTGGAAGCCCAGTTCGGCACCGACCTTGAAGTTGCCCGCCAGGACACGCGTACCCGGTGGCATCTGCCGCAGTTCGTCACGCACCGCCACGGCCAGTGGCTGCCAGCCGGCAAAGTTGCGCGGGTAGTACTTGCTGCCGGCCATCTGCTCGCGAAGTGCCGGCGTGGACGCCATCAGGTAGTAGCCGAACGCCAGCACGGTACCTGCAGCGGCCAGCCACCAGCCGGTACGGCGCAGCCAGCGCGGCCAACCGTTGAGGACCACCGGCACGGCCACCAGCAGCGCCAGGTAGCCTGGCAGCGGCCAGTGGAAACTGATCCGCTCGACATCGGTGAAGAAGCCCAGCAGGAAGATGCCCAGCGTCGACACCCCGCCCACCAGGCCGAAATAGCGCCACTGCACCCGCGCCCCACCGCCACTGCGGGTACCCGCGAGGGCGACCTTCCACATCGCGATGCACAGGATCGGCGTCACCAGCATCGGCTGGATCACCAGGAACCACAGCCCCTCCCACTCGAACGTCCACGGGTGGCGCTCGACCACTTGGAACTTCAGGCCGGCGTCGTGGTTGTCGGCATTCCACGCCAGCAACGGCAGCCAGGCCAGCACGCCCACCGCCAGCGCCACCCATACGCGCGGGTCGGCCAGCATGCGACGGCCCTGCGGCAACGCCAGCAACGCAATGAAGCCGACACCGATGACACCAATGAAACGGTAGTGGCTGAGCGCACCGATCAGCAGGCCCAGCGCCAGCTTCATCGCCGAGGACGCGTCCACGCTGTGCAGCAGGCGTGCACCTGCGTGCAGGCAGATCACCGCCGCCAGCGCCATCGGTACGTCCGGCACGGCCAGCAGGCCCAGCGTGGCCGACAACGGCATCAGCAGCGTCAGGCTGCCCGCCTGCCAACCGGCCACGTTGCCGAACCAGCGCGTAGCGATGCGCACCACCAGCAACGGCAGCAGCGCACCGATGGCCAGGAACGGCAGGCGCAGTGCGAGTACGTGATGGCCACCGATCTCCACGCCCAGGCGTGCAAGCCAGGCGGTCAGCCCCGGCAGGTCGGAATAGGCAGCGGCCAGGTGCTGGCCTTCCTGCCAATAGAACGCCTCATCGACGAACAGCGGCAGGCGCGCAGCCACCACCAGCTTGGCCGCTGTGATCAGCGTCCATAACCAGAGAAATATTGTCCGCGCGCGCTGTTCGCCTTGCATTGCTCTATGGATAATCGAGTGGATTCCAGACCTGAGACGATCATGCCAGCCTCGTCCCCCAATCCCAGCATGCTAACCGATCAACTGCGCCAGGCCCTGCGGGAGGCACAGGATCAGGTGAACGCACTGGTGCTGGGCAAGGTGCCGGAAGTCAGGCTGGCCTTTGTCGCCCTGCTTTCTGGCGGCCACCTGCTCATCGAGGATCTGCCCGGGCTGGGCAAGACTACGTTGGCGCACGCATTGGCCAGCAGCCTCGGTCTCAGCTTCCAGCGCGTGCAGTTCACCTCTGACCTGCTGCCGGCCGATGTACTTGGCGTTTCGGTGTACGAGGCCGGCAGCCGCCAGTTCCAGTTCCATCCCGGCCCGGTGTTCACCCACGTGCTGCTGGCCGATGAGATCAATCGTGCACCGCCGCGGACACAGAGTGCGCTGCTGGAAGCGATGGCCGAGCAACAGGTCACACTGGATGGACAGACACATCCACTGCCCGACCCGTTCTTCGTGATCGCCACGCAGAACCCGGTCGACCTGTCCGGTACCTTCCCGTTGCCGGATTCGCAGCTGGATCGTTTCCTGCTGCGCCTGGCGATGGGCTACCCCAGCGCGCAGGCCGAGCGCGAGCTGCTGCGCGGCACTGATCGCCGCGACCTGATCGCACGCGCGCTGCCAAAGCTGGACGACACCCAGGTGCGTGCATTGCGTGAAGCGGTTGACCAAGTGCATGCCAGCGACGCGTTGATCGACTATGTGCAGGCGCTGCTGACCCGCAGCCGACACCATGCCGGCGTGCGCGTAGGCCTGTCACCGCGCGCGGGACTGGCCCTGCTGCGTGCCGCCAGGGCACATGCGCTGCTGCTCGGCCGCGGGCATGTGGTGCCCGAAGACGTGCAGACCCTGTTCGTGGCGGTGGCCGGCCATCGCCTGGTGGCCGAAGCCGAATCCAGCTCCGGGCCGGCGCTGGCGCGGGCGATCCTGCAGACCGTCGCGGTGGACTGAAGGTGGCCACACGCTGGGCACGCATGCAGCTGCTGGCACGCCCCCGCAGGCCCGAAGCCCTGCCGCAGCGACTGGACCGCCATCGCATCTATGTACTACCAACCCGCTTTGGCCTGTTCGTCGCCACCCTGCTGTCGGCGATGCTGCTGGGCGCATTGAACTACAACAACAACCCGGCCCTGCTGCTGGCGCTGCTGCTGGCCGCGGCAGCGATCGCCAGCGCCATCGCCGCGCACCTGCAGCTGTCCGGCATACAGATCGATGCAATCTCCGCCGAACCGGTACCGGCCGGGCATCCCCTGCGCCTGCGCGTGGACCTTTCGTTGCGTGACCCGCGCGCGCGCCACGGGCTGCACCTGCAGCTGGGCGCAGGCGAGGCCTGGGTTGCACTGCCTGCACACGGTCGCGGCGAAGTGGAGCTGGATGTTCCCAGCGAGCGGCGCGGCTGGCTGGAACTGCCCCGCATCCGCCTGTCGAGCACGCAGCCGCTGGGACTGGTGCGGGCATGGTCGTGGGTGTGGCCGGAGCAGCCGCTGCTGGTCTATCCACTTGCCGAGGCACTGGCACCGCCGCTTCCGGAACGTGGCAACGACCCACTGCACACCCGCGCCCATGCCAGTGGCGATGAGCTGCACCAGTTGCGCCCCTATCGTGCCGGCGATGCCCCGCGCAGCATTGCCTGGAAACACTCGGCGCGCCGCGACAGCCTGCTGGTACGCGAATACGAGAAGCCGATCGGCATCGAAGTGGTGCTGGACTGGCGCACGCTGGCGGCGCTGGGCCATGAAGCGCGCATCGCGCGGCTGGCACGCTGGGTCGACATGGCCGAGCGCGAAGGCCGTCGCTATACGCTGCTGCTTCCGGCCCATCCGCCGTTGGGGCCCGGCCAGGGCGCCAGCCACCACCACCTGTGCCTGCGCGCACTGGCATTGATGCCCCATGACTGAGCCTGCCGTCCTGCTCGACCGCAACGCCCGCAGCTGGACCCTGGCCAGCGCAGCGCTGGCGCTGCTGCCACTGCTGCTGCAGCTGCCGCCGGTGCTTGCCAGCGTGATCGCGATCGCCGCGGTGCTGACCGCTGCGCTTTCGTGGCGGCGGGTGCTGCCGATGCCGGTTCGCCTGGTGCTGGTGCTGGCCATGCTTGCCACCATCGTCTGGCAGATGGGCATGGTGCGGCCGGGCCGCGATACCGGCTGCGCATTGCTGGCGGCGATGCTGGCGATCAAGTCCAGCGAACTGCGCAACCTGCGCGATGCGCGCAGCCTGCTGGGCTTCGCGTTGTTCTCGCCGTTCGCGGCCTTCCTGCTCGACCAGGGGCCGCTGACCACCGGGCTGGCAGCGCTGGCCGCAGTTGCCGCACTGCTGGCCCTGCAACGCCTGGCCCTGGACGAGGGCCACAGCCCTCGCCTGCCGCTGCGCGGACAACTGCGTGGTGTCGGCCGCCTGCTGGGGATCGGCCTGCCACTCGCGCTGGCCTGCTTCTGGCTGTTCCCGCGCTTGTCCACGCCGCTGTGGGGCGTACCCGAGCGAGCGGTGGGCACACCGGGCCTGGCTGACAGCATGGCGCCGGACCAGTGGCTGGACCTGATGGCCGACGACACCCCGGCGTTGCGCGTGCAGTTTTTCGGCGCGGTGCCCGAACCTGCGCAGCGCTATTGGCGCGGCCCGGTGCTGACGTCGTTCGACGGCCACCGCTGGAGCCGCGATCGCGCGACGGCCGGACGCCCCGCACCGGTGGTCGAAACCGCCGCACAGGGTTGGGACTACCAGATCGACTACGAGCCCACCGACCGTCGCCTGCTGGTGGCACTGGACCTGCCCAGCCGCGCACCGGAGGGCAGCAGCTTCGATGCCGACATGAGCCTGCGCAGCGACCGCACGCTGTCCGCGCTCAGCCGCTGGCGGTTGCATTCGGCGCCGCCGCAACGGTTCGACACCGATCTGTCGCCCTACCTGCGCCGCGCGGCGCTGCAGCTTCCGCCCGGCTTCAATCCGCGCACCGCCCAGCTCGCGCGGCAATGGCGGCAGGAGGCAGGCAGCGATGACGAGGCCATCGTCCGCCGTGCGCTGCAATGGATCACCCGCGACTTCTCCTACACGCTGGATACACCGGTGGCGGGGCGCGATCCGGTCGACGATTTCCTGTTCAACTACAAGGCCGGCTTCTGCCAGCACTTCAGCTCGGCCTTCGTAGTGCTGATGCGCAACGCCGGCATTCCGGCCCGGGTGGTGACCGGCTTCGCAGGCGGTACCCGCAACCGCATCGGCGACTACTGGGTGGTGCGTCGCATGGATGCCCACGCCTGGGCCGAAGTCTGGCTGCCGCAACGCGGCTGGGTGCGGGTCGACCCGACTGCCGCCGTGGCACCCGAACGCATCCTGGACACCCTGGACGACCGCCTGCAGGCCGGCACCGATACCCCGCTGCAACAGCGCTGGTTGCAACTGGGGCAGATGGGTGACTGGCTGCGCCGCGGCTGGAACGACCTGGTGCTGTCCTTCGATGCACGCCGCCAGCAGCAACTGCTCAAGCCGTTCGGGCTGGATGACCTCGGGCCGGCGCAGCTGGTGACCGGATTCGTGGTCGCCGCCCTGCTGGCACTGGCGTGGATGGCCTGGCTGCTGGCCCGCGGCGAGCGCGAGCGCGACCCGCTGCTGCGCGCTTGGCACCGGCTCGGGCGGCGGTATGCGCGCCTCGGCCTGGCCCGCGAACCGCACGAAACCGCACAGGAATGGGCACAGCGGGTTCACCGGCAGCGCCCCGACCCGACCCTGCTCGCGCTCAGCCAGCGTTTCGCCGACGCGCGCTACGCTGGAACTTGCACCGACCTCGCTTCATTATTGCGGGACCTGCGCAGGCATCGCCCGACTTCCGGAGCCTCCCCATGAACACCAAGTTCCTCCTCACCGCTGTGGCCACGCTGGCCCTGTCGGCCTGCGCCACGGCCCCCAAGCCGCTGCAGGGACAGTTCAGCCTGGTTTCCCCGCGCGACTCGGTCGCCACCCAGCAGGTCGGCACGCCGGTCCGATGGGGCGGCCGCATCATCGAGACCAAGCCCGGCCAGGGCGAGACCTGCTTCCAGATGATCTCGCGCCCGCTCAACGCCAGTGGCCGCCCGAACACCACCTCGTCCGACGCCAGCGACGGCCGCTTCATTGCCTGCCGCGCCGGTTTCTACGACCCGGCCGTGTTTGAACCCGGCCGTGACGTGACCTTCATCGGCAAGATCGACGGCTACCAGAACACGCGCATCGGGGACTACGACTACCGCCTGCCGAAGCTGTCGGCCGATGTGATCTACCTGTGGCCGGAACAGCGCCAGGTCGATGTGGTGCCCTACCCCTATGGCCCGTGGGGCCCGGGTCCGTGGGGCCCGTATTGGGGTGGCTACGGCCGTTGGGGCTGGTGGTGATCGCCACCCAGCCTGCATGATCGGAAAAGGCCGCCTTCGGGCGGCCTTTTTCATCCACGCATGCGTGGACAGGGCCTCAACGCCCCGGCGTACCGAAATGCCCCAGCGGCGCGCCGGCCAGCAGGTGCATGTGGATGTGGAACACGGTCTGCCCAGCGTGCTCGCGGCAGTTCATCACGATGCGGTAGCCGTCCTGCGCGAAACCCTCGCGGCGCGCGTATTCGGCAGCGGCCAGGGCCAGCTTGCCGACCAGGTGCGCCTGCGACGGCTGCAGGTCGTCCAGGGTCGGGATGATCTCGTTCTTCGGAATGAACAGTACGTGCACCGGCGCCTGCGGTGCGATGTCCTTGAAGCCCAGCACCTCGTCGTCCTCATAGACGATGGTGGCCGGGATCTCGCGACGGATGATCTTGCTGAAGAGGGTTTCGTTGCTCATGGTCGGCCTCGGCGGGAGTGTCTTCCGCATTGTAGGCCGGCCGCGCCGGGCGATGCCCGGGCGGTGCTCAATCGCGGAATTCGCTGCGCGTCCCGAACGCGTGCGACAGCGTGCCGCGGTCAACGTATTCAAGCTCGCCGCCAAGCGGCAGGCCCTGTGCCAGCCGGCTGGGCTGCACCTTGCGCGCGCGCGCCAGCTGCGCAAGGTAATGCGCAGTGGCTTCGCCTTCGACGGTGGCACTGGTGGCGATGATCAGCTCCTGTACCTCACCTTCGGCCAGCCGCTGCTCCAGCTGCTCCAGGCCCAGCTCGCGCGGGCCGACGCCATCGAGCGGCGACAGCCGGCCCTGCAGCACGAAGTAGACACCGCGAAAACCCGTCGCGTTCTCGATCGCGAGACGATCGGCCGGCGATTCGACCACGCACAGCTGGCTGCGCTCGCGGCTGCTGTTGGCGCAGGTCGGGCACAGCTCGGTCTCGCTGAAGTCGCGGCACTGCGCGCAGTGGCCGATACGCTCCACCGCCAAGGCCAGCGTTTCGGCCAGGCGCTGGCCGCCTTCGCGCTCGCGCTCGAGCAGGTGGTAGGCCATGCGCTGCGCCGTCTTCTGGCCTACACCAGGCAGCACCCGCAGTGCGTCGATCAGTTGTTCAAGCAGGGGTGCGGACACGGCGGCATGCTTTCATTGCGTCGAGCAAGCTCGACAGCTACGTGTAGAGTCGAGCCCTGCTCGACTGAGGGTTGCAGCGGGCGCCTGCAGCGAGAGGCGCCCCGCCAAAAATCAGAACGGCAGCTTCATGCCCGGCGGCAGCTGCATGCCGGCGGTGGCCGAACCCATCTTCAACTTCGACTCGGCATCGATCTTGTTCGAGGCATCGTTGAAGGCGGCGGCGATCAGGTCTTCCAGCATCTCCGGGTCGCTGGTCAGCGACGGGTCGATGCGCACCTTGCGGCATTCCTTGGCGCCGGTCAGGGTCACGCTGACCATGCCGCCGCCGGCACTGCCGGTCACTTCGATCCTGGCGATTTCTTCCTGGGCCTTCTGCAGGTTCTCCTGCATCTTCTGGGCCTGCTGCATCAGTTGGGCGATGTTGCCGCGCATAGTCTCTTACTCGTCAAAAGAACGGATGGAATCGGAAACAACCCGGGCACCGTGCTGTTGGATCAGCACCTGCACTTCCGGGTCATCCATGAAAACGGCCTCTGCCACCTGCTGCCGCTCGCCACGCTGGCGGTCGGCACGCTGATGCAGGGTCTCGGCCGGAACGTGTTCGGTTTCCACGGTCTCGACCACGATCTTCGGCGCCTGGCCCAGGGCCTTCTGCAGCATCTCGCCCAGGGCAGCCAGCGCGCGCTCCGAGCGCAGGTACTCAAATCCGGGCGAAAGGCCCAGTTTCAAGGTCCCGTGCTGGCAGCTGATGAAGGCGGCGTTGGCAGCCAGCTGCCGCGAGGGGCCGCTGAGGCCGCTGTTGGCGACCAGGTCCAGCCAGTCTTCGGCAGTGGCCAGCTCGCTGACACCTTCCTGCGGCGCGGCGTCACGCGTCGGAGCCGGTTCGGCCGGCGCAATGGCAATACCTTCGGCGCGGAACGAACGCTCCGGCGGCGCAGGCTCGCCTGGAACCGCGGCGGGAGCCGGCGGTTCATGCCAGGGCGCGACCATGGCGGCATCCGGGCCGGCCATCTCGGCCGCCAGGGCCCCATCCCGCGCCTCGGCTTCGTCGGTGGCCCACGGCGGCAGGTCATCGCTTGCCTCTGCAGCGATGGCAGACGCCGGCGCCTCGGCCTTCACCGGCGGCGGTGACACGGGCTCTTCCACCGGAACCGGCTCGGGTTCAGGCGTCGGATCCGGCTCCGGTTGCGGTGCCGGCTCGGGTTCGGGTTCAGGTTCGCGCGGTGCAGCCGCCGGAGCGGCCGCCTGCGCCGCCGCGGCCGGACTGGCCGAAGCGACGGCAGCAGCCGGCGTCGCTTCATGGCTTCCGGCATCGGCGCCACCACCGGCAGCGTTGCCACCCGGCGCGCCACCCACCGCACCGTCGACGGCCTTCGGCACCGGCGGTACCGCTGCGGCCGGACGGAACGCCAGCATGCGCAACACCGCCATTTCAAAGCCCGCGCGCGGGCTCGGTGCCAGTGGCAGGTCGCGACGGCCATTCAAGGCCATCTGGTACCAGAGCTGCACCACTTCCGGGCGCAGGCGCTCGGCGAATGCCGCCACATCCAGGCCTTCCGCGACGGCGGCGCCCGGCACCAGCTGCTGCACCTGGATGCGATGCAGGCCTTCGGCCAGCGCTTCCAGCACGCCACTCCAGTCCGGCGAGAATTCGGCCAGCGCGGCCACCACCTGCAGCAGGCGCGGGCCATCGCCCTCGGCCAGCGCGTCGAGCATCGCCGCCACCTGGGTGCGATCCACAGTACCCAGCATGGTGCGCACCACATCCTCGCGCAGCGCGCCGCCGGCATAGGCGATCGCCTGGTCCAGCAGTGACAGGCCGTCACGCAGGCTGCCATCAGCGGCCTTGGCCAGCTGCACGATGGCGCTGCCGTCGGCCTCGATCTCTTCCGCCGCCAGGATGCGGGTCATCTGGCCCTGGATCTGGTCTTCGTCCAGGCGCTTGAGATTGAACTGCAGGCAGCGGCTGAGCACGGTGACCGGTAGCTTCTGCGGGTCGGTGGTGGCCAGCAGGAACTTCACGTGCTCCGGCGGCTCTTCCAGCGTCTTCAGCAGTGCGTTGAACGCCGCCTTGGACAGCATGTGCACTTCGTCGATCAGGTAGACCTTGTACTTGCCGCGCGAGGGCATGTACTGCGCGTTCTCGATCACCTCGCGCACGTCGTCCACGCCGGTGTTGGACGCGGCGTCGATTTCCAGCAGGTCGATGTAGCGACCGGCGTCGATGTCCAGGCAGGCGGCACACTGGCCGCACGGATCGGCGCTGGTGCCCTGCTCGCAGTTCAGCGACTTGGCGAAGATGCGCGCGATGGTGGTCTTGCCCACGCCACGGGTACCGGTGAACAGGAACGCGTGGTGGACCCGGCCGCTGTCCAGCGCATTGCTGAGCGCACGGACCACATGCTCCTGGCCCACCAGCTCGGCAAAACGCTTCGGACGCCACTTGCGGGCAAGGACGAGATAGGACATCAGGCCACCGTTTTCCATCGGATGTTCCATTGTGCCATGCCTGTCCAGCCCCCTCGCCAACAATGCCCCTGGATGCGCCTCTGATCAGAGGTGCTTGTGTCCGGCCGCGCCGCCCGCTAGAATCTGCGCCCCTGCTGAGGCGTTTGCCGATGGCAGGGATCCGGAGAGGTGTCCGAGTGGTTGAAGGAGCACGCCTGGAAAGTGTGTAAGCGTCTAAACCGCGCTTCGGGGGTTCGAATCCCCCTCTCTCCGCCAGATTACGCAAACCCCTGTTTACGCAGGGGTTTTTGCTTTTCTGGGGTGACCTTCGGCGGGACACAAATCGGGACACATCTCTCGATGCGCATCCCACACCACCTCACCCGCTCTCCCACCGGCCTTTGGGCTTTCCGACAACGCGTCCCTACCGACCTTCAAGGCGTGGTTGGCCGACGCGTCCTCAAGCGCACATTGCGCACCCGCGACCTGCCCACGGCCAGGCTGCGCGCACTGGCCCTAGCTGCGGGCTATGCTCAGGCCTTCGATGTGTTGAGGGACCAACGCGTGGACAAGCTGAGCAAGCGCGAGGCCGATGAACTGATCGCCCGTCTGACCCAATCCGACAACCTGAAAGAATTGATCCTCCACCGGTCCCGCGCCGCCGATGGCACGGTCACCGAGCGCTGGCAGATCGACAACGAGGAAGACCTACGGCTTTTCCAGAAGATGCAACGCCAGGGCGCAGACCCGTTGCTGGACGCCGTCAACGGCACCCCCTCTCCCGCTCCGGCGCCAGTCCCGAAGTCCAAACTGACCCCCATCACCCTCGAAGACGCCTGCGACGCTTGGCTGGCCACGCTCAAGGGCAACACGCTGCCCAAGACCTGGACGATCAAGCGCACGGCTATCGTTTCCCTGGTCGGCTTCCTCGGGAGCAAGACCAAGCTCCACACGCTGACGCGCACAGACTTGGCCCGCTGGTATCAGCACATGCGCGAAGAGGGCGCCTCAACCCCCACCCTGACCAACAAGCAGTCTTACATTGGCGGCAAGGGCGGCTTCTTCGAGTGGGCCATGGCCTCGGGCTACTACCCCAGGGGCGACAATGTTGCCGCTGGGCATGTCAGCTACTCCATCCGAGAGAAGCGAGCTCGGCGAAAGTTCGGCTTCAAGCCTTACGACACCCACCAAGTCCGAGCCCTCTTTGCGCCAGCCGCCTTCGAGCAACTGGCGCTTTCAGCCCGCTGGGCCGCGGTCATTGGTCTTTACACCGGCGCTCGCGCCGCCGAGGTGGGCCAACTGCTTCCCAGCGATGTCACCGAAGAGGCGGGATTGCTCTGCATTCACATGTCCGATGAAGGGGAGCATCAGAAGCTCAAATCCGATGCCAGCATCCGAACCGTCCCTGTTCACCCTGATCTGCTGACCCTCGGGTTCAAGGAATGGGTTGAGGGGTTAAGGGCGGCAGAGGCAAAGCGGCTGTTCCCGGCCGCCAAACCGGATGCCAAGAACGGCGCCGGTAATTGGATCACCAAGGCGTTCGGCCGCCACCTGGAAGCCGTAGGCAAGAACTGGACGCCCGGCAAGCGCGGCTTCCATTCGCTCCGGAAAACCGTCATTCAGTCGCTCCAAGGGGCGGGCGTACCGTCCGAGCTGCGGGCCCAGGTGGTGGGCCACGAGTTGGACGACGAGCACCACGCCACGTATAGCCGCGAATTCACCGCCCACGAGAAGCTGCATGGGCCTGGAAAGAACACTCCGGGATTGGCGGTGCTGGATTTTGGCTTGAACCTGCCTGCGCTGCGCGCCCTTTTGAACGACCAAACGCCCAAAAAGCGCGTTAGAAGGACGTCGACAGGTTAGTCTTTAGATATTCGACATCAGGGGGATGTATGGGACGACGGAGCGGCCTAGAAGGGTTTCTGCGGGCAGCCGGCCGGGCAGCGGCGGCAGCGCAGCGCGAAAACAAGCGCCAGCAGCGAATGCAAGCGACGCAACTGAGGCAGTTGGAGCGCCATGAGCGTATGGCTGCTGCGCAACAGATGCGGGAGCTGCGCGCCCTGGAGAAACAGGAGAAGGAAGCTGCGCGCTTGGCCAAAGCCGAATACCTCCAAGACCGCCAAGCTGAGGCAGACGACCTCAACGCCGAGCTCAAAGACCGGCTGGAGGAACTGGAGGGCCTGCTCCTTCACACCCTGTCGGTGAACGACACCATCAGCTTCGACAGCCTGCGTCACACCGATCCCTATCCCGGCTTCAAAGTGCCCAAGGACTTGGTTCCGGGGTTGGCGCCGGTCGAGGTCGAGGTTCCGGGCCCCACCGGCTTCTCACGCTTTTGGCCCGGCGCCGCAAAGCGGCACTTGGCAGCCCAGGCGGCGGCCCATCATGCCCACCAGCAGGCTCTCGAACAGTTCCATCGCGCAGAAGCGCAAAAGAAGCAACGGCTGGCCGATCTACGGGCCCAACACGAGACCGAACGCGCGCTCTATGAGGCTGACGTCGGTCGCCGAAACGCTGAAGTGGATGAGTTTCAGAGCGCCTACCTGGCTCACGAGCCTGATGCCGTTGTGGCCTACAACGACATGGTGCTCACGCGCTCCGAATACCCCTCTGAGGGTTTCCCTCAGGCGTTCAAGCTGGCCTATGCCGAGGCATCCAAGGAATTGGTCATTGAGTATGACCTGCCCGAGGTGGGTGTCGTCCCCACCGAAGCCGATTATCGCTATGTCAAAACACGCGATGCGATCGACTCCAAGGCGCGCAAGGCCAGCGACATCAAATCGCTCTACCAAGACATCATTGCCTCAATCGCGCTGAGGACCTTGCACGAAGCCTTTGAGGCCGATCAAGCAGACGCATTGGCGCTGGTCACCTTCAATGGCGTGGTGGACACCCACGATCCCACCACCGGCCAAGAGGTCCGGGTACCGGTGGTGTCCGTCCGGGCAACAAAGGCCGCCTTTTTTCAGCTGCGCCTTGAACGCGTGGAAAAGGTTGCATGCCTGCGCAGCCTGGGTGCTCAGGTCTCAAACAGGCCCGATGAATTGCAGGCCATCAAACCGATCGTCGAATTCAACATGGTCGACAAGCGCTTCATCGCGCAATCAGACGTGCTCTCAGGCCTTGAATCGCGCCCCAACCTTCTGGATTTGACCCCCAGCGAGTTCGAAGCACTCGTCTCCAACCTGTTCAGTCGGATGGGGCTGGACACGAAACTGACCCGGAGCTCCCGCGATGGCGGAGTCGATGCGGTGGCCTTTGACACCCGGCCCGTCTTGGGCGGGAAGGTCGTCATACAGGCCAAGCGCTATCGGGACACCGTAGGGGTCAGCGCGGTTCGCGATCTTTACGGGACCATGCTCAACGAAGGTGCCAGCAAGGGCATCTTGGTTTGCACCAGCGGCTACGGCACCGAAGCCTTCAACTTTGCCAAAGACAAGCCCATTGAGCTGATCGACGGGGGTGGTCTGCTCTATTTGCTGAGGGAACACGCCGGCTTGGATGCACGCATCGCAGCTTAAGGACAAGAACATGGCTAACGGATCAGTCCCTCACGACAGCAAAGTGGCCGTTTTGGTCGATTGCGACAACGTCAGTCCCGAGATCGTGGAGCACGCCCTGCTGATGGTGGCTCAGTTCGGGCGCGTGGTGCTGCGGCGCGGGTATGGAAACCACGCCACGTTGGCCAACCGCTGGCAGGAAGTGCTCGTCCAACAGGCGTTTACCCCTTGCCTCCAATACCAATACGCCTCTGGAAAAAACACTTCCGACATTGCCCTGGCTCTCGATGCTCAAGAGGCGTTGTTTGATCACCGCGCCGACACCTTCTGCCTGGTGACCAGTGACTCCGACTTCGCTTACCTGTGTCGAAAGCTGCGGGAGCGCGGAGCGACTGTCTGTATCGTCGGCGAGCCCAAGACGCCAGCGGCCCTGCGAAACGCTTGCGATCAGTTCTTCGAATGGGAGCGCAAAGCCATCACCGAGCCGTGCGAGGACCGGCCCAATGCATCACCGGCCAAAGCCGAGGGCAACAAAGCTGAGCCCACCGCGGCGGACACCAAGCCGCTTCCCAAGCGCCGTCCCAAGTTCATGGTGGAAGCGGTCACGCTGCTGGCTGGAGACACCTCAGAGGGCGAGGTAGGACTGGGGCCGTTGGGCCAATACCTCAAACGAACAGACCCGTCCTTCTCTCCCAATGCATATGGGCATTCGGGCCTACTCAGCATGCTGAAGACCTACGATCTGCTGACCCTACGCCAGCAGGAAGGAGGCCAGTGGACCGTCAGTCTGGCGCGGCCTGAAACGAATGAGCACGCTTAGGGGTATCACCCGCGCTCCCAGAGCGCCCTGACCACCTCTATCTGGTATCGACACCTGTGCGTCACGAACTTGATTGGTTCAGCCACAAACTCGAAGAGTAACGAGACCGTCAAACTGTCCGCCTACGGTCGCTGAATACATAGTCTTAGATGGGAAGCACTGGCCGTGTCCTCGCACCACGCAGTGACCGATGCTATTCAGTCTTCCGACGGGCTCATTCCAGTTGCCCAGTATGTGCGCATGTCGACCGAGCATCAGCGCTACTCCACGGAGAACCAGGCTGCGGCAATTGCCGAATATGCCAAGGCGCACGGTATGGAGATCGTCCAGACCTACGAAGACTCCGGCAAGAGTGGACTAAACCTCAAAGGTCGAAGCGCTCTTCAAGCCCTTCTCCGGGATGTGAAGCTCCCCTCCCCTGGCTTCAACGCTATTTTGGTCTACGACGTCAGCCGTTGGGGGCGCTTCCCCGACCCCGACGAGGCCGCCGCCTACGTTCATGCCTGTAAGAGCAATGGTGTGCCGGTCATCTATTGCGCGGAAGCGTTCAAGAACGATGGCTCGTTGCCATCCACCATCATGATTGGCCTCAAGCGCAGCATGGCCGCCGAATACAGCCGCGAGTTATCTGACAAGGTATTCAAAGGGGCCTGCAACATCGTGCGACACGGGTTCCGACAAGGAGGCACGCCGGGATACGGCTTGCGCCGCCAACTCGTGGACGAGCACCTCCAGCCCAAGGCAGTGCTCGCTCGAGGAGAGCAAAAGAGCATCCAGACCGATCGTGTGATCCTGGTGCCCGGGCCTGCGCAAGAAGTCGCCACCGTCTTGCGGATCTATCGGCTGTTTCTAGAGGATGCTATGCCCGAACGGGTCATCGCATCCGTTCTGAACCGAGAAGGCATCCCCAACGAAGTGGGTGGCCCCTGGAGCAGAGGGACGATCCATCAAATACTGACGAATGAGAAATACGTCGGCCACAACGTCTACAACCGCACCTCGTTCAAGCTGAAGCTGCAACACGTTCAGAACCCACCGGAGGCGTGGGTGCGAAAGGAACATGCCTTTGAAGCCATTGTTCCGTTTGATCTGTTCGAGCGCGTTCAAGCAGTCATCGCGGCACGTTCGGTCCACTTGGACGACCGCCAGATGCTGGAAGCCCTGCGCTCGCTGCTCGAGCGGCATGGCGCGCTGTCAGGGGTGCTGATCGATGAAGAAGAAGGCGTTCCCTCCAGCAGCGCCTTCCGCCATCGGTTTGGAAGTTTGCTCCGAGCCTACAGCCTGGTTGGTTACTCCCCCAAACGCGACTACGCCTATCTGGAGATCAACCGTGCCCTTCGGCAGCGGCATCCCGAGATGGTCCGACTGGTGGTGGATGGCATCGCCCAACACGGCGGGTGGGTTGAGCCATGCCGGGATACCGGTCTGCTGCGGGTGAACGGTGAGCTCCTCACATCCGTCGTCATCGCACGATGCAAGCCCACACCCGCCGGCTCCAACCGCTGGCGCATCCGACTGGATGCAAGCCTGACGCCGCATTTGACCGTAGTGATCCGAATGGATCCCGGTAACCGTCATGCCCATGACTTCTACGTGCTTCCTTCCATCGACTTCACCCCCGATGGCAGGCCCTCCATGGAGGACAACGGCTTCTCCTTGGACGCCTACCGGGTGGACACACTGGAGGAGTTCTTTGCCTTGGCCGGTCGGGCCGCATTGCTGGAGGCCGCATGACGAACAAAAGCACAAGCGTTCAGATGATCCCCATTGCCGACATCCACGTCGCCAATCCGCGTGTCAGAAACCAACGAATCCACCGTGGCATCACCCGAAGCATCGAAACGGTGGGACTTAAACGCCCGGTTAGCGTTCGCAAGGCTTCTCCTGATGAAACGTCCCTCTCCTATGCACTGATCTGCGGCCAAGGCCGCCTTGAGGCCTGCAAGCTGTTGGGCCACCGCGAGATCCCCGCCCTGATCTTGGACGTGGATGAGCATACCGGCCACGTCATGAGCATCGTGGAGAACGTCGCCCGCCGCACGCCCAGGGCGGCCGAGACCATGGAACAGGTCCAGGTGCTCAGAGAGCGCGGCTACTCGGACTCGGAGATAGCCACCAAGCTGGGCTGCACTCCGTCCTGGGTAAACAGCGTTGCCAACCTCATGGAGCGCGGAGAGCGACGTCTACTTGCTGCCGCAGAGGCCGGCCACATTTCCTTGGCCCTTGCCGTCAACATCTCCCGGGCAAATGATCGCGATGCGCAACAGTTGCTGATGGACGCCTACGAGGCCGGTGAGCTCAAGGGAAAGAAGGTGACCGTCGTCCGAAACATCTTGGCTCATCGATCTAGAAGCGGAAAGAAGGGAACAAACTCCTATGCTCATGGCACACCGCGAAAGAAGCTGACTCCCGAGGACCTTGCAAAGCTCTACAAACGAGACGTGGAGATGCACCAACGCATCCAGAAGAAGGCCGAGTTCACGCAGCAATCGCTCCTCCTGGCCCGGCAGATCTTCAAAGAGCTGTTTGCCTCCAAAGAGTTCTGCGGACTTCTCCAATCGGAGGGGCTGACCAGCGTCCCGCAACCACTGGCTGACCTGCTGCCGCGCAGAGGGTTGGCCCGATGAGCAAGAAGCAACCTTCGGGCGTACGCCTGGGCTTTGAAAAGGATTGCGTGGATATCCAGCTGGCGCAGCTGCACTACAGCGTAGCCATGCCCGCAGGTACGAAGGCCTCCGTCAAATATCAGCAGATCGTGAGCTCGGTCAGGACGGTGGGATTGGTCGAACCCATCGTGGTTACCCTGGACCGGGGTACCGCCGGGCGGTTCCTAGTACTGGATGGGCGAATGCGCTTGGAGGCTCTGAAGGAACTGGGAGCAACTGTGGCCCCCTGCCTCATCTCAACAGATGACGAAGGCTACACCTACAACAAGCAGGTGAACCGCCTTTCGGTCGTCCAAGAGCACCGAATGATCCTCAGGGCAGCAGAGCGCGGGGTTTCCGTGGAACAGTTGTCGCAGGTGCTTAACATCTCGGCCAGCTCCATCCGGGACAAATTCCGGCTTCTGGATGGCGTTTGCGACGAAGCGACCGCCATCCTGGCCGACAAACCCGCCGCCGCAGGCGTCTTTCGGTTGCTGCGGAAGATGAAGCCCTTCCGACAGATCGATGCTGCCCAGACCATGGTGAATTTGGGAGATTACTCGATCAAGCTTGCAACCGCGCTTCTCCAAAACACGCCGGTCGAACAGTTGATAGAGCCGTTGGCAGCAAAGACGGTCAACGGTGCCCCTATCGAGGCGCTCCAACGCTTGGAACGGGAGCTGGCAGCGCTGCAAGCCGATACGAAGCTGCTGGAGGAGAATTATGGCCCAGCCAGCCTCCAGCTCGAAATCGTCAAAACCCACATTGGGTCGACCCTCTTGGACAATGCAGCGGTTGTGCGATGGCTTGCCAAGAACAAGCCGGATCATCTTCAACAGCTTCAGCGCATTGCTGACATCAAGCTTCTCAAGGCAGGGTAACCGCCTTCCGCTCTCCGTCATCTACGGCTGCGGATGCGGTGGCCTACAGCCCTCGGAAGGCACCGAATCGCCGCCTCAATCAGGTGACTTAAGGTTGGCGGGACTTGGTGATGGAAGGCGTCAACAAAAAAAGCCCCGCCGGCATATCGTCGGCGGGGCATCGCAGCTCAAGGCCTAGTTAAGGGCTGCCTCGATAGAGACACCACTAAACTCAACCACACCCTGCACGCGGATATACCAATAGCCGGATTGCGGCTGGGAGACGTTGACCAGTTCGGTGTTTCCTGCACGAACGGAAGCAGCGTCGTTCAGCTCACTGGTTGGGCTAGTGCCGAAACGAGCGTAGAGACTGACGTCGCCTTGACCACCCGAGGTGAACACCCTCAACAGATGGGCGCCCTCAGGCACCTTGACCTTAAAGGTCCGCCAATCGTTCGATTGGCCAGATATCCCAGTGATCGGCACGCCAGGCGCAAGCTCCTCTGCCTCATCTGTTACCGTCTCAAAGATATCCACAAACGCATCTGCATACTCTTGGGCCGTCGCGCCCGGCATGTAGAAATACATCCCTCCCGTTTCACTGGCAATCTTGGAGAACACGGTTCGAGCGGATGGCGTATTTTGCGGCGTGACCTGCTGCGCCGCTGGCCCCGATGCCGCCCCTACGCAATCGCCCGACAACAAGACATTGACCTTCACGCCTCTCGCCGTCGCTGCGGCAATCAGGGCGTCCACTCCACCCACACTGCTTTCGTGTGGAGATGCATCAGTGGCCAAAATGATCTGGGCGTCGTCGTCTTCATACGCCTGGATGCGATTGAGCGCCAACTGCAATGCGCCGACGGAGTCTTCCGGGCAGTCATCCCCCCCGACCGCGGTGAGGCCATTCACTGCGGCCAGTGCGATGCTCCTGTCGAAGGTGGACTCTTGGAGAACTTCCGAACTGTCCTTGAACCCAATGAGTTCGTATGCCGTCGGCTTGCCGTTCGGCCGCTCCTCTGAAGTGCTGATAAAGGCAGAAAGACCCGCCTTCAGACCACCAATCTGAGGACCCATCGAGCCAGTCGTGTCCGCCACGATTTCAACGCGCTGCGGCGGCCAAGTCGTCACCAACCGTGTGACTACCTCGGTGGCATTGCATTGACTAACGTGGGTCGTCTCCATGGAAGACCGGTTTAACGGATTTCGGGCGCCGGGAATCTTCAGGACTGAGAATTCCACGCGTGCCACTGCGTAACCCAACCCTGAGCCAATGAGGACGCCTTCTCGATTCAGAGCGATAGGATCCCGGGATACATTGGATGCCAAATGGCCATAAACGCGAGCATTGAGTTCCCCCGACGCACAAAGGGTCTTGGTCTCCGCCCAGCCAATAATACTGGCGCCGCTCGAGTAAAGATTGACGGTTGGCGCCTGCAAGGTATCGGCTGCGGTGACCTCGCGAACCGTGCCCGTCTCTCTGTTTACTACGTAGCCCTTTGACCAATCCACCTCATCCAGGGTCGTCGCACCATACTTCTGCAGGATCCGAGCCACGGCGGGCTCTTTGTTCGCTAACGCCTGCGCCTCAGCAACGGCGCCACTGGGAGATGAAGGTGGAGCAGCAGCTTGAGCCGCAATACTCGTCGCACCAAGCGAACCACACAGAGACATCAACACCAATGCTAGCTTCTTCATCGACAGTTCCTTGTTCGATGGATCGGAAAAGAACGCTATCCGGTCACTGCTTTGAGCACCGCGCTTCCAGACCGGAATTCGAAGCCGTTCTTGTGAAGGTTGATCGCAGTTTTGCTTCTGCTCGAATAGAACATCAGATTGGCGCTGGCCTGGAGCGCGTCTCTAGAAGCCGCTTCCAGTGCCCTTTTTGTCGCCTGGGCTGTCACCTCCACTGGATTGGGTTGAAGGGCTTTGCGTAACAAGGACTCGTCTGCCAGAAGACGTTCCAGCTCTGCAGCGGAGCGGGAAAGCGATTGAACATCGCGCCGGGTCGCGGCCAGACTGGGCCGAGCCCTATCCTTTGTCTCGAGCGGCTTGGGGAGTTGCAGATCGGGATGCTGAAGCTTCGCAACTGCCCAATTGTTTGCGCGCAGGCGGTCCATAACCTCTGCGATCTCGGCAACCATTTGTTCTAGGGTTTCCCAGCCTTCCGCGCCCTGGGCGGCCGAAACCAAGATCTGCCGTGCGCTGCAAATCAGCTCGCGCTCTTCGTTCGTGAGGGGAGAAGGCATAGATCGTCCCTGATGAAGTGGTGACCCACCATAAGCCACACTCTGTGCGGCCCGATACTGTCGGGGTTCTTAGCTGGAGTCGCAGACGCCCGTCACACATTTACGACAATGTGGCGTAAGGCTTCTGCCAGCATGATGCTTGGCAGGGACCAATTCGTGCTGGTAGCGCAGGTAGTGATATCTCGCTTATACGCCTATGATTTTCTTGGAGACTAAAATTTACTTTTGTGAATAGATGCCCCTGTCTGCACCTTGCCATCCTGCGACAACACGGTTTCATACGAGCACCCCTCCGTTTAAAGGAATTTGTCGTGTTATCCAACCCACAGTTGCAGATCGCTAGCCAGTTGCTCATCGGCCTAATGTCCCAAGCCCGCTCTCGTCAGCTCGATGACCGTGTTGAAGATGTGAGGCACGCGTTGGACGTGTCTGCTGAACTGATCCGGCAATGGGAGGAGGACCAACCACGGGGTGCCAAGTTCACTCCACCTACCCCGGTCCCCCAAACGCGCACGCGCGAAGCCGTGGTGGACCGCACGTTCATCCCGACGGACGAATGGCGGCGTAGCCGCGCCAAGAAGAGCACGTCACCTTCAGTGTCGCGGAACTCGGGGCCTTCTGTTCACTGAAGGATGCCACCTGAGGCAAGAGGAGCCCCGCTAGGCGGGGCTCGTTGCGTTTAGTGCAACCGGGGGCGTCTTGGAGGCCGGCCCGGCTGGGGCGCGTGCACCGCGACCGTCGTCTCCTGGAAGGCCTGCGACGCCTCCGGTGCTGGCTCGGCGGGCCGAGAGCAACTCTCCAAGACCGTCAGGCTCGCAGCTTCCAGGCACTCAGCGCGCAGCCGTAGGTCTTCGGCCAAGATCACCTCTTGCTCCGAGGTCGCTGCAGCTTGGGCTGCGGCCAACTCAGCAGACCGCTGCTCCAGCGCCGCCAACCGGCGGCCGCGACGCCTGGCCCACTCACGAGCCGTCCAAGACACCCCGGGTTCCGGGTGGTTCGCCACAAAGTCGTCCCACGCCTGTTCAGCCATGTGCCGCAATCGGATCGCACGGCGCACAGCTTTAAGACGCTTGGGGAAACGGACCAATGCTGCTGCAAATCGCTTCAAGCCCAGCAGCAGCCCGTTGAGCGTCGAACGATGCTCCTTGCACTCTTCGGGAACGACTTCTCCGCTCGCCAGTGCACTGACCGTTTTCAGCGTGGAATGGAGCGCATGGGCAGCCAATTCATCCCTAAGCGTGTTGCCTTGGCGGACCACCTCAATCCGGATGGCCTCCACCGAGGGGGCCTCCCTGGGAACACCCTCGGTGCTGCCGTCGGAGCGCCTCTCGCCGATGGCTTTGCCCAACCCGTGCGATACAACGATCTGACCATCGGAGAAGGCAAGCGTCTGATCGATTGTCGAGCGCTTTGCCTCGCGGTGGGCCTGCGCTTCACTGTGCCCCTCAGGCGCCGCGGCCCGGCTTTCCTGTTCAAACCGGGCTAGCACTTCATCGAAGGCGTGTTGGTTCGCCTCCTGAATGGACCTGTTCCTCTCCCCTAGCTCTGAGTACTCCCCTCGGCGCTCGATGGCTGACGCGTCTTTTCCCAGGTGACGCGTGGGGGCGCGTGACAGGACTGCGGCAGCCACGAGATCCCCGCGCGCGAGCGCCTCGTCGGCCTGGGCCTTCAAACTGCGGTGATCCACGCGAACGTCCAGATTCGCAGCTTGCAGATGCGCATTCGTCGTCGCGGCCACCAACTCCCGTATCCACTCGACCTCGGCCCGACCCGCAGGGCCTCCGTCGAGCTCTCGGGTTTTGTCCTGGAAGCCGTCAGGGCCAAGCCGGCGGGTGGTTGCCAGAATGTGGACATGCCAATTCATGCCTCCTTTGCTGCCAGGACTGTGGATGCTGGCTTGTGCAGCAAAGCCGTAGCGGTCCACCAATGCCCGCGCCACTGCGAGGGCAAGAGACGATCGCTGGTCATCGTCCAACTCGTGGGGCAGCGCAAACTCGAACTCCCGTGCGATGGTGGAATCCTTGCGGCGTTCCGCGGCCTCGGCCTCCGTCCAAAGCGAGGCAGGCACCAGGGCCCAACCTGGTGCGTCGGCGGGAATGATGCAGCGTGATTCAATCACGCCGTCTCGCCGACGGTAGTCGTGGCGCTGCCCGGTGCGCGTATCTTCGAGAAGAAGTCCGGCACGGTAGGCGGCTGCCGCGACGGACGAGTGCCCCTTGGCTCGGCTGAAGGTTTTGACGTTGGCGTGGTAGATGGCCATGCGGCTCCAAAGCAGTGGATGTGGCTTTGTTTATGCCGTGGCTTTGGATTTTCGCAAGCGCTGGAAGCGATTGGGGTTCAAGGGGCGAAGCCCTTTGCGCACGCGTCACGCAGTGACGCCTAGGTGCGCTCTTGCTCCTTTCTTTCAAGCTCTGATTTTCAGACCGTGTCGATCTTGAAGAAGCAGATCATTTACAAGTGCTCAAGAACTTGACGCGAGCCATTTCTTTGTTTGACTCGTAAACACGCCCAGGAGAAATGCAATGACCGAGCCAACGCACTATCATCTTAGAATCCAAAGAGCCACAGAGCGGTTGGCGCAGCTGCAAGCCAGGGAGCTTCTGTCGAGTCAGCGACAAGCTGCAAGGGCAAAAGCAACTCAGCGACGGGAAGAGGCCAAGCGACGATTGCGACTGGCAGACCTCGTGTTCATGGCCGGCGCAGAAACGCTGGACGATAGGGAACTTCTTGGTGCCCTATTGAGTTATGTGGAAAACCGCAGCAACCAGGATCTATGCAACCAAGCATGTTCGCGCGGCACCGCGCGACTCGCGATGCTCTCGGCCGCGATGGAGGGACGCGCAACCAAGCATTGACCAGAGCCACCCAAATGAATGTGACGGGCTCGAACGCTGGGGCCTGACGAAGGCAACCCTGCTTTAGATGCTTTCCTGACTGACGGGAGCCTCACTGCTCTCATCATCAAAATTCTCTATGGCGCCCGGCATGCTGGCATAGCCGTTGAGGTATCTTTCGTAGGGACCGGTGTAACCAATCTCCCTAAAGACCACCTGCGACAACAGCTCACGGACAAACAATATTCTGGGCCAAGCATCTTGTCCTTTGCCACCCCCACTGTGGACAAGAGCATTTCGGAGCCTGCATAGATCCACGAACGCTTCGTCTGTGAATACGGTTGGTGGAAGCTGATAATGATCGCGCAGGGAAGACAGCTTATAGGAAAGAGGCCGTCCATTTGCCAATTCAATCCGCTGTGTCAAAACGGCTTTCTCTGCTGGATCGAAACCAGCCTCATCAATGATCGAGACAAGCCTTTTACGAACAGGGCGATATTTCTCCTTCTCCATCAGCGTTGTTTTTGCTTTAGGGACTACACGCTCACAGAGCGTCTCTACCGCGGTCATCGACATCAAGAATCGAGCCTCATGAAAAGGCGTGTCGACGTGAAGCCAGCCCACCACGGTCCACAATGCGTCCTTGAAGGCCGCCCCCTGTTCAAACCTCTTCACTAGGGCTTCCACGAATGGGCCACGATTCATGAAGTGAATTGGCGAGAGACTTCCACCGAAGCCCTCCCCTTCAAAGTAGGTGCACTCCCAGCGATCTCCACGGTAAACCTCCAACAGAGGCGTTTGAAGCCGCTTTCCACTAGCAAAAGCTAACCCTTGGTGTAAGAAGGTCAACATTTCGTCGGCTCGCTGAGACCAATCGGCAAGGTTGGTTGCTTGGTCCGCGTATATCGCCGCGAATCCAGATGCGTCATCCCGACCTACGCCTTTTACACCTCCACGCACCTCGATCTTACCCAAACTGCTTTCGACGGGCCGAACTGGCATTGACTTGAAACCGCGAAACCATAGTCTTGTGGCGGGAAAATTTGAAGGTCTTTTCGCTTTGCGAGAGAGCTTGGCGGAACGGGCAGAGATTGATACTTGGCAGCCACCTGAACCGGTGTGAATCCCACTCACGTCTACCGAATCTGAAAAGAACACATCTCCCGAATGACCATTTCCCTCAAGCGTCAAGCTTTCGCCAGCCGATCCAGGCTCCCCCATAGCCGAATGAAGATCCAGTGCCAACTCGAGTGGAGGCGACAGAAGCTCAATTTTCAGCCGAAGGTCCAGGCCGAGGACCGCCTGGAACGTTACATCAAACGTCCTGCCACTAAGTGCAAGACGGCCTTGAAACACTAGGACCTCGTCTTCCATATGCTTAGGCCTCCTGTGCAAGCCCTTGGACCGCATCAGCTCCCATGTTGGCAGCGTAGTGTTCTGGGAAGCCCGCAGCACCAAAGACGGCCTTGAACTTATCGAAGTAGTAGTTCAAGTCGTAGTGATTGAAATCCATCACGGTGATGTTGATGCCATCCCTGTGAGAACCCCTGTCCAGGAAGCGCGCCAACGGCGTAAAGGACCCATCGGCGGCAGCAACCTTCTTCAGAGCTTCTTTGAACTTCCCTTCTTGGTGGGTGAACCAGAAAAAGTGCTCGAGGATGCATCGCATGGCATTGGGAACCATGATCGCCGGCGTATTGGAATCGCGTGCATCTCGAAGAACCTGCCACAATGCCTGGTAGTCGTTCATCATCTCCGACGCCCTCATTGGGACCACCTTCGTATGTTCTGACTTCACCACACGGAGCAGTTGGCAGCGCTTATCCTGGTTCGCCAACTCTGGACCCACTGTCTGCCGGAGCATTTCATGTAGGAAGAAGAGGTTGTGGGTCAGCACCATCACCTGACGCAATCGCGGCACGCCCTCGGGCGGCTTGATGAGTTCTTCTTGGATGATGGAAGCAATGTCGAACACGAAGTTGTGCGACAGACTGGAAATCGGGTCATCGATGACGGCAATCGTTCTACCTAGGTCCACCGGACCTGAACCTGCCTCGTCAGAGCCCTTCAGGCGCTCGAGGAAGTAGAGGAACGAGATGAGTGTCTTCTCGCCCTCACTGAGCGAAGTCATGTCGCCCTCTGCCTGCCCAGGACGGCTCAAGCAATATAGGTGCCCCTCTCCTTTACTTGAGATGGAGTAGGAGGTGACACCCATGCCCGCAAGACGCGCATTGATCTTTTCGACTGCTGCCCCCACACCTGTTTGGAGCTGACCCAGCTCCTTAAGGCGCTCGGTGATGTCGCCCAAGCTCTTTTCAATGGCGGTCTTCTCGGCACGTTCTGCCGTCAGGGCCTCCACCAATGGGGCCTTGCTCGCTTTATACGCTTCGTAGACAGGAGCTCGCTCGCGACGCATCACCTGCCAAAACATCGTTCGGACACGCCCTTTTTCAGCTGCGCGATCAGCGATTCTCGCGTTGAATTCGGTGATTCGCTTGTTGATGGCGCCAATGGCGCCCGTCATCGGCTCAATGTCGCTTGTCGCAACGTCATAAGGCTCTGCTGGCTTGTCGACCTTGGATTTCATCAAAGCACTGTTCGCCTTGAGCCGTGCCAGCAACAGTTCCCAGGCCTGAGACATGGCCGCATCTTTCTGGGCAAAAGGGTGCTTAAAGGCCTGGGCCACAGACACCTCTATCTGTCCGACAGTCGCTTCATAGCGTTCAGCAAGCAACTTTACCTGGTCGACGCGGGCTTGCCTGTCCCCATCAAGAAGCTTGGCCAGATCCTCCGCGAAATTCTCCGGCAACTTCTGCTGGCAGAAGGGGCAGTCCTCTCCGTGTGGAATGTCGCGCCCCTGCCCGACCCAGTCGCTGTTCCCCCACTTCTCGATCAAAGGGGCCAGCCTACTAGCGGAAGAGACCACAATCCTCTCGGCCCAGATCGAATGCGACTCGATTACCGCCAGACCTGAAAGGTCAACCGAAACCCTTGCCTGAGCAGTTTCGATGCTGGTTGCGTCGGCCAGGCGCTCTTGTAGACGATCCAAGCCATCGAGCTCGACATCGTCGGCCACAGCGTACTTGTCGAGTTCTTCGAAGAACTTCTTCCGGTCGCTGTGCCACCCGTTCAACAGGTCGCGAAACGGGGGCTTATTGTAGTCACTGTGGGCCTTCCACGCCCCTGTTATGGCTGCTTCCTGGACTTTCTTGCCGGCCTCAATCGACTGCTCGATCTTCTTCTTGACCGCTTCAAGCTGAGACTCAAGGGCTTCAGCCTCGACCTTCCTTCCTTCGATCTCAGCCTGGGCTTCAGCGTCCAAGGCACCTATGGTAAAGATGCCAGGAACCCCTTCTGCCGTCCGGATCACCTTGTCTACGAACCGCTGGTTGTAGACAAGCACTCGATATGCAGCGTCGTTGGAGGTGTGCATCTGGCAGTGAGAGAACTTCTCATCGCCGCCGCTCACCCCCTGAATGACCTCGCCGATGGCACTCTTTCCTGCCCCGTTAGTTCCATACAGGAACACTGGCTTTGGAGGCGTTCCAGGCTCAAAACTGATGGGTAGAGCAACAGTAGGATGGAAGCTCTTGTATCGATGAATCGACAGACCGGTAATCAAGGTGCCCCCTTGGCAGCTCGCTCACAGACGAAGCCCACACTGATTCTAATGATGGGACCAAAGGTCAGGCATCCCTAACCGAGCCCTTAGGTTTGGCCAGGGTCTACTGGCAACAAGAAGCTGTCCTCAAGAACAAACCTGTTGACAGGCCACCCATTCAAACTAACATGTCCGCATGCCATTTACCATTCGTTCAGCATGGCATAACAGCTTTGAAGCACCGATTGTTAGGCAATTAACTGCAAACAGTACGGAATTGACTGCGATGAATCGAAGAGAATTTAGAGGGAAACCCTTATTTTAAAGGGTTTGGCACGGATAACGGATCCAATCATTTCCCTGAGCCAACCTCGTCAGCAACGCAACGCCTAGGGTGGTTTCGCGGCGTGCAAATTTTTGTATCAACCCGGTTGACGAATTTGCGGCCTGTTTTATCCGTACTTCCATCCCCCAGATGGAAGTGAACCAATGACCGCTCTACCCTCCGCAGCACTCACCGACTACATCGCATCGCCCTTCGGCACCCTTCATTTGGAAGGCATTCACATCGGTCGCTTCCGCATCGACAGAGCCACCATCCAAGGGCGCGAGGCGGCTATCAATCTCCAGGAATGCATCTTGGCTGCCTTGGACGAGACCGGCCGCAAGAACACCCTAAAAAGCGGCACCCGCTATCCCCAGCAACTGCCGATGGGGACACCAGCGCGCCCCTTGGCCAAGGAGATCGATGATCACTTGGCGGACATGCGCCGCCGGCAGCTGGATCCCAAGACCGTGCTCGCCACCGAGCGCACCCTGAAGCTCCTCCTACTCACCTGCGGGAACATTTCGGCTTGCCGCGTGGACTACAAGCACATCCAAGCGTTGTGGCAGCTGCTGCGCTGGGCTCCGAAAAACCTGTTGTCGGATCCCTTGCTGAAACGCCTCAGCTTCAATGACGCGATCACTTTGGGGAAGGAGCAGGACGTGTCGCCCTTGGCTCCGGCCACCGAAGAGCGCCACCGCCGCTTCTTGGTCGCCTTCTTCAACCACCTGGTCAACGGGCAAGCCATCGCGTCCTCGCCCATGAAGGCTTTCCGCAAACCAAAAGAAGATCACGCCATCGATCCCGACAAGGCCATCCGCCTGTTCGAGGACGGAGACCTGCAGGCCATCTTCGACCTGGCCACCTTCATCCCTTGGGCGAGAAAGCCGCAGCACTGGTGGGCACCGATGATTGGCCTCTATACGGGCGCTCGCGTCAACGAAGTGTGCCAGCTGAAGCTGACCGACATCCTCCAGGAGCGCGGCATCTGGTGCATCGCCTTCCAAAAGACCATCGATGAAGACCTCGCCGCGGATCCGAAGCGCCAACGGCGTAGCCGGCAAAGCATGAAGGGAGCCGGGTGCATGCGCATCGTCCCCATCGCCAAGCCCCTATTGGACGCCGGCTTCCTCGAGTTCGTCGAAGACATGAAGGCCACTGGCCACCCGCGGCTGTTCCCCCTCCTCTCTGCCGGCGTGAACCGGAAGACCGGAGAGACCAACGCCCGCTACAGCCAGCAATTCGTGGTGGATTTCGGCCGCTACTTGAAGAGCCTTGGGTTCGCCAAAGGGATCGGGTTCCATGCCTTCCGCCACACCCTGGCGACCGAGCTTGATGTGAACGATGTTCCGGAGAGGGAGATTGCGCTGGTCACCGGCCACAGCACCGATCCCCGCGATCGGGTCCAGGTGCTGCGCAAGCACTACCTCCACAAGAAACCACAGGTGACCCGGAGTAAGCAGATCAGCGCCTTGGAGCTGTATCGGCCCAACGTGGAATTGCCACGTTACCAGCGTGAGCAGTTCGCGGAACAATTGGGTGATCCGAGCAAGTTCTATCCATGAGGCCAGAAGGTGTTGCCCAGGCCCCAACCAAGTTGTGAAGGTCGGCCTGGGCTCGTCAGGGAGCGTTCGCATCGAATTCCATTTGGAATTACGCTAAAGACCTCAACGCTCGGATCAAAAAAGATGACCATCGATGTCAGCGGCTTGTCGGCCAAAGAACTCAAGACCCTGATCGCTCAGGCAGAAAAGCAGCAAACCAAGGTGCTAACCCGACCCAAGGCTGCGGCTATGCGAGCCAAGATCAACCAATACGTCAAAGACCACGGTTACACGATTGAGGAGCTCTATGGAGCGGTTTCAACGGCCTCTTCCGATACCTCCAAGAAGCGGACCGGCCGCAAGCCCGCGAAGACGGCCGGCAGTAAGGTGGCTCCTAAATACCGCAATCCGGCCAACCCTAGCGAAACCTGGTCCGGCCGTGGCCGCCAACCGAGGTGGCTTGCTGCGCTTGTCCAGAAGGGGATGGAGCCCAGCGAGTTCTTGATCAAGTAGTCCAAAGCGCTGGTCAAAGATCGAAGACGAATTAGCACCCAGACTCTTCGTCGGCACGCACACGGGCGCATGGGGACATCTGAGATCGCTTGCCATGGACGGCCAATGCGCTCTAGCCAGGCCCACTGATCGGTCCCACCCATCATCTCAGGACAGGACATGCGCCCACAGGGCCGCTCGCAGCTGCGCGCTCGTCGTTAGGAAGCCCAGCCGGGTGAGAGCTAAAAGACCCTCTTGTTTAACTCCACAAGCGCGTCACGGAAGGTCTTGCCTTTCTCCTTGGCCGCCTTGAGGACGGCACGCTCTTCCTGACTGATTGGGCAGTACCAGATCTTCCCTTTCGTGTCCGAATAGAATGCATATAGACCGGAAATGTTTGGCTGACCGAAAACCTCGTAGACCTGCTCAGACTGCACAGCAATATGAAGAATTTTAGGAGTCTTGTCAGGGTGCCAACCAACCACAGTCTCCTTGGCCCAGGCGGTAGTTCCATCATCCTGATAGTGCTTTACGAAAGACTTCCTCTCAGACTTGTTGCATTGAAGAACCATGACCCTCGATGCACTAGAGTCGATAAGCGTGAGTTTCTTTCTATAGTCAGCCATTGACTTCCTCTTCCTTGGTGCTAAAAGCTCGGAAACTTCGGAGCTGGAAATGCCATACTGGATACACGTTAGCACCATCAACGGCTCAGATGCGCTCGTCGGTGACATCACTGACGAACAACTCGACATGCTGGGTCCCTTGTTCAATGAGTTGGGCGCAGCCTTCGAGTTTGGTCTGATGGGCTCCAAAGAGGTGCTCGGAGGATGCCTCGCATCATTAGCTGATGAAAGCTTCGAACAAGGCCTTATCCTGCCTATGGCTCAGAAGCACTGACGAAAAAGAGTAACGGAACTATCAGCGAAAACGGAGCCCATGGCGCTCCTGCGTTTCCTCCTCGTCCTCTTGGTAGCAGCCATCCTCGATGGTTAGCAGCGTGAGCGTCCGCCCAAATCGCCCCAAACCAATGACCTCCTCATTGAGGTAGATGCCTGACCTGGCTCCCGAAAACCATTCCGAAGCCTCCAGGCTTTCACTATCCTCTTGAGCGCCACGAACTGAGAGTGGGTCCGCCGACAAGCGTGCCGTAGCACTGTGCATTGGTGGCTTAGAATTCCTTGGCAAGGGACGAGCCCAGCCGACGTGCGCCTGTAAAGGATGAATCGCGCAGAACTCCACCCTTCCGTTCAGGCACTGCACGACACCCGACGCAACATGTCCAATTTCCGTGTATCGAATTGCAGCCGCGACCAATGACGTATTGCAAGCGCTAGCTAACGAGAGCACCGCCGCCATTCCATCCTTTGCCTTGGCTACGAGAGATGAGCAGAGATGCCGAGGCATGAGCAGGCAAGCAGCGAAATAGTCGGCCTCTCGTTCGACAGGATCGGACGAAGAGAAAGCGCCCCTCGAAATGTGTTCATTCCCCAACCGAAACACGTGCTCAGGATGCCCATCCAGGCAATAGTGCCCGAGCTCATGAGCAACGCTAAAGTTTTGGAATCCAAGGTTGTCGACGTGCGTCGCATACACAATCGCAAAGTTGTTCCCTTGGCGGATCAACCACCCCGACGAACCCGATGCGTCCGCAGCCTTGGCGTGAACCTGGATGTCCAGCGCCTTCGCGACAGCAATGGGATCCACAGGAAGCTCGTTTATGCCCAGCTCCGTTAAGAGCGCCTTAGCCTTTGCTTCAATCTGCTGCCGTCTATAGCTGTCCATCCTTCTTCCTTGTGTCGGCCAGGGATTTGGCGACAGCCTCGAGCATCTTGATGTCGTCTTCGGTCGCATGTCCCAAATGCCGAGCGATGCGCGTTGCCGCCGCCACATCTTCCGTCGAATCAACGAGGCCCATCAAGTAGTCAGTGCTGACCCCTAAGACCTTCGTTAGGCGACGAAGGTTGTCGAAAGAGGGCTTACGAGATCCGCTCTCAAAGTGGGAAATCGTCGTTGACGGCAATCCGGCTTCCTTGCCCAGCTCTGATTGTGTGAGCCCCCTGCGATCACGGGATTCGCGGAGGCGGCTGGGGAAGAGATCAGTCATGGGGGTGGATCCAAAGCTATTCAAGACCGTCAAATTGTAGTTGACGAAGTCGACAACTCCAAGCTATTGTCGATTCCGCCAAGTCCTTGTAGTCGGAAATTTTCTGACGGGACTTGGGGGAGATGAACTCAATGAGCACTCGTAAGCCGATTGGCACGACCGCAAAGACTGGTGAAAGCTGCCCGGAAAGCGGTGTGTGGCAGCCTTCGGGCTACAGCACCACTGCACCGATTGCCAAGGGCAACCGCATGCCGCCGTACGACGGCAAGGCGGTGACCTGGGTCTTGAAGCAGCATGCCTGATCAGCGACCAGGGGCGGGAAACGAACAGGGCTCGGCATTGCCGAGCCCTGTTCGCTAGGCCCGCAGGCGCCTGCGCCATGTGAACCTGCTTTTCCGTTTAAAGCCTTGATATCGCCCAGCCCAAATCGGCGACTGCCGCCTCTTCGGCATCCAAGCGAACCATGGTGAACTCGAAAGCGCCTGACTCCAAGGGTCCTGCCTTTCATCCGCTTTCGCAAAAACAACCTCGACCTCGCGCCAACTTGGCTTCACCCTTCGGCAGAGTCTGCACGTCTATTCCGATCAGTATCTAGAACGCCCTGCCAACGGCATTGATGGCAGGGCGCGGCAAGTCGGATGCTAGAGTCGTCAGTTGGGAATCACTGTGAATGAGTGGTTAGAAACGTCTGACACCTCACACACCGAAGCGATGGCTGCGGAGTTGAAAAGACCAATGGATGGCATGGTGCAGCCAATTGGGAGGAACAGGTTTCTGCTAGCACCGGCGGGTCCAATCAGCTCGCCGTGAATGGTGGTCGCGCACATCCCACCCACAGAGACCGCAAGGGAACCGGTCGTGCTCCCAGGGCGGTTGTCTTTCTCAAGTAGCGCTTCGCCTTCGAAAATGTCTTGAACGCCCTGAATGACTGCACTAGGGCCAGACATCGTCGCATTCGCGTAGCAGGACTGATCGAAAGATGGAGTCACTTTCTTGGGTGTGGGCGATTCGCACGGAAAAACGAAATCCGTGTTTGGCGAGAGCGTGACGGCAACGTCCATCGCCGCCGTACGCCCATACTTCCGGCAGACCTCTTGATGCACCCTCACCGCCTCCAGCGGCTGAGCCCATGGCTGGTAAAGGTAGTTTCCTTTCCCATCACCGAGCAGGGACAAACGAACCCCCTGGTTGGCCTCTGTGATCTGGCTTGGGTTGACCGTCCTTGTCGCCGATTGCGTGAACTGGCCCACTGAGCTTACCGAAGAAGCGCACGCACTGCCTGCAATCATCGACGAAACAACAAAACAAACTGCGAAAGCACCCGATTTCATAGTCGTCGTCCCTGTGTCGCGAATAAATCATCCGCAACAAGATCTTTGCACAAATGCGAACGATTTTCATCCCCACCCGATCCGGTTACCCCGGATATGTGAACTCTGTCGAACTTGATCCGAGGCCGCAGCTTGGTTAATCAATGGTCCGCATCCCCCCCCCTCCTCGCTACGCTGGCATCGGCACGGAAAGCATGGTGAGTGAGCCGCTCTCGGTGTATCGGCCCTCTCCCCTTGCATACCGTGGCTCCACACAATGAGGCCGCAGAGTGCTGTGATCAGTTCAACGTGGCATCCCCAGCCCGCTAGCAACGTCTTCCGAACATCGCCTTGGAGTAGAGTAGGCGTTCGAATTAGGGGGGGACGATGGCAACTCGCAGCGACGGACCGGTGTGGCTTGATCATTCCCAGCATGGAAAGACTTACCCGATTAACCACCTTCATCCGACGGTAGAGAACCACTCCTTTCCGGCCCGTCCTGCTCCAGCAGGCCGCCAGGGAGCGCCTGCCGTCTCGTTTCAAGTCTATGTCCACTACTCGCACCACTGCTTCAGCATCTCCTTAAGCGCGGCTGGCCATTGCGCGGACATGGAGATTTACGAGGACTTGGGCCGTAAGGAAGAGAGGATATTCGATGTCGCTCGGTGGAATTTATCGAAGAGCCTTCCGGCCATCATCAAGAAAATTTTGGCTAAACAAATCTTCTGTTATCAGACGCGGCACAGGAATTTCGTCGTCGTCGATGTGGGGATAGCATCGCCTGATGTCTACAGAATTTACTTCAGCACAGAGAAGTGGCCTGGCGGAGCGGCTATTTTCGTTGAGTCCGCTTATCCGTCGGACAAGAATCCGCTCAAGCCGCTCAAGCAGGGAAGTGGGCACCAACACAAGAGCATCAACGCGGTGCTTGCCGAGGCCATGAAATGAAAAAGGGCCCCGTGAGGGACCCTTTTTTAAAGCTAACCGGAATCTCTTGACCCCACTCATGGTGGGTCCTTCTTTCGAAGGAGGCAGACGCTCTCACACCGGCTCGAGGCGCTTTTAGGAGTGACCACTAAGGGCGGCTCCGATGCAAATACTAAAGGCGGACCGCAGCGATTGCAAGTCCCCTTGCAAAAACGTTCAGGTTGGGCCGCCAGGAACCGCACGCAGTGATCTTAGGGCTTCTTCTCGTTGTTCGGACGTCATCTGCGACAGCGTCAAGATGGCCTCAGCCGTTTGAGCATCCTGAGCCACCAAGTAGGCCATTGGGACGCCCAACACATCAGCCAAACGACCCAGCCCATCCAGGTCAATTCCACTGACCTCGGTCTCATATCGATTGACCCGGCTGCTCGCCAGCTTCTTATCGAGCCCCATCAGAACCCCCAAAGCACGCTGACTGGCGATGCCACGGAGCTCCCGCGCCTGCTTGAGCCGCGCGGCAAACAATGATCGTGGGGACGGATGAGGCACGTGAACCGCAGTTGAAATTTCGGGTGAACAGCATGACGTGGTCCCTCGATGCATGGCAGACTCTTCATGAAATGTAGCACTCTCCAACTCAACCGCAGGGGATTTCATGAAGAAGAACTCCATGGGAGTGGCGGCCGGCCTTGCCGCGACGCTGCTTGTAACCGCCACCGCCTTGGCCCAAGCACCCGCCGAACCAAAGCCCGGCTTCTTCCGCCAGTTGGGAAAGAGCCTGAAAGACGCAGGCCAGCAAGCACTGGGGGCCAAGCCGACAACCGTCTCCGCGCCAGCCACTGGCCTGCTGTACGCCCCGATCAGCGGTGCGGGCCGCATCAACGGGCTGTTCAAGAACGAGAACCACCAGGCCGCCCAGCAGGGCCGGCTGGACTGGCCGCGGGTCGCCCTGACCTTCCGCGAATGGGGCGCAAGCCTGCCCTGCTGGACGGTTGAAGCACGGATCTGGACTAGCGCTACGGCATCCACCACCGAGACCTTCCGAGCGTGCGCCGACGCCCCGTTGACCATCCGGGACGACCTGGGGGAAGAAGCGGAGCTCAACAGCAACGCTCGAGCCAAGGCAACCACCGACCTGATGGTGGGCCTGAGGGTTCGCGCCGGGAAGCCGAACACCGGCGACGACCGGACCACTGGCCCTACCCCGCCCCGCGAGCCCTTCAACGTGCGCACGACCCGCGACGGTGTGGCGTGGCAAGCCCGAAAAGTGGCCTTGAGCGCCGCTTGGGTGTCCGGCTTCTTGCGAGCTGATGACCTGTATCCCGGCCCCTCGGGAATGCTCACGCCCTTCCGCGATACCCGCATGTGGATTGCCGGCTTTGATCCGACCGGCAACCGCGACAAGTAAGACACCACCTCAACCAGGAAGAGAACTCGATGAACTCGATCAAGACCATCGCTTTCAGCTTGACCGCCGTTTTGGCGCTGGCGGCTTGCGGCAGCAAACCCTCCGACGAGCAGGCGCAAAAGGCTATCACCGCCGAGTTTGAGCGCGTGCTCGGCAGCCAGGTCTGGGTGAAGGAATACCGAGACTTCAGCCTGAGCGGCTGCAAGAAATCGGAAACGGCCGACGGGGTGATCTGCGACGTGGGCGGCTCTGTCGTCCTCGACATGGGCAGCGTCGTCCAAGCCCGGCCGTTCGTTCAGCCGGTTCGCTTTTCGAAAGCCTCCGGCGAGTGGACCGCCCACAAGCTCTGAGGCCACCATGACCACGCGTTCTTACGCTCATGTCGGTTGCGCGACGGTCCTGCTGGGAGGCGCCGGCCTGTTGTTCGTGGCCGGCGGCCTTGAGGCCCTGCAGCAGCGAGCCCCGCTGGGCTGGCTCGCTATCGCGGGCGGCTTGGTCACCTGGGCCGTGTTGGGGTTTCTCTACTGGATCAACGCCCGGGCCTACCGGCGCCAGGAAGAAACCGAGCGGCAATCGTACGCCCCCTCCGCGCACCAGCGCGGCGGGTTCTGGAAAGGGTTCTTCGTCACCTGGGCAATCGTGGTGGCCGCCCACCTGGCCGCTTTCCTCGGGATGGGCTTTGCTGACCTGCTGCCCCGTCCTGAGCAAAGCCGAGCAATCTTCAGCCTGCTCGTCCTGGCGCTTGTGCCGGCGCACGTGGTGGCTCCGGTGTTGGGCGGGGTTGTTTACAGCCTGGTCCGCTCAACGGAGTTGAGGTAGGCGCCTCTTGACCATCCTTTCAAGAGGCCCCGCTTCGGCGGGGCCTTTGCGTTGCGTCCGCTCATTAAATCTGGCACAACGATTCTAGGGCGTATATCAGCGAGGCAAGGGAATGGCGGACAGTGGAGCGGACGGGGAGCAGACGAAGAAGGAAGCCGGCTACGCCGGCGCCAAATCGCCCTCGCACATCGCTTCTGCGCTAACAACGATGGCGGGCAGCATCTTGGCCATGGCTACCCTGATCGGGTTCTTCCTCCATTTGTCCGGTGATGTCGCGCATTCGACCTACTTGACAGAGATGGGGGTTCCTGCGGCCCTCTTCCCCCAAGCCACCGATGCAAAAATCATCCACGGCTACTACGTGGTCATCATCCAAGGCATTCGGCTGATCAGCGATATTCCTTGGGGCATTGTGTTCACCATGATCGGAATGTCCACGCTATCCATTGTCATCGCGCGTGCGCCTGTCAAAGAGAACACAGCGATGCGAGGGTGGCTCGAACGGCGATCCTATTGGATCAGACAACCCATCGTCGCCCTTCTGGGATCAGCGGTGTTCCTCTCTGCCGCAGCGAGCGTCGGTTGCTTTGTCCTGTTACTGGCCATTGTGCCGGGCCTTGTAGGGGAGAAGTTTGGCAAGAGCAAAGCCGACGAAACAAAGGAGCTGTTTCTTACGGAAGCCTCGGCAAAGACCTCAGAACTCTGGAAGGATTCAGAGCGCCTCACTGAAGGCCGCATTGTCGAGACCAGTGACAACTGGATCGCGATCTACGACAGCGAGCTAAAGATGGTGCGAATTCTTAAGAATGATGGCGTTGAAATAAGAACTCACCTATCGACCGCAGAGGCGTCTGATAAGGCAGGTTCGTCCACACAGTCGCAGTAAATCCAACTAATCGAGTGAATGTTGTTCCAACATGCAGCTTCCCCAATACCACGCTGACGAGGATACGCGATCACTCGTAGAGGTATTTGGTCATTTCCGAGCATCAGCCCAATTAATTGCCAACTTTCCCCGAAATGAAGAAGGAACGACTTGGGCAGGCTAAGTAATAGCTATGGGGAATTCGTCGGCGCAAAGAGCAAAGCTGGTGAGCGGTGTGCAATAGCATCTACTATCGTGATGCCTCCCCGCGACCGCCCGTCCTCCTGATACCGGTAAGAAAGCGCTCGCATTTTTGAAAGGTAACGATCATAGATCAACTTATCCTCCACGCGGACATGCACGCTTGTAACATGGCCCGTGCAGTAAATATGCGTAGCCATAGGCGTCAACAGGCTTGAGGTGAGAAAATCTGTAATTTGGATGGGGACGTGATTTTCACTGTGCCCAAAAGTTGGCATTTCCAAGATCTTATCGTAAGCATCCCCATTCATCTTGAACTTTTGAGTGAAAATAGAGTGCGAAACGGTCGAATTCAAAGCAGCAGTACGACTGTCTGCGATGACCATACCTTGCCCTCCCTTATGGGAGAGGTAACTCTGAAAGCACGCGCAAATTTGCTGAATTGAAGACGTGTAAACAGCCTGCCCCTTGAAGTTCAGGCCTGGCTTCTTGATGTATATCCGCGACACGCACTTGGCTTCGCACTCATCAAGAAGCGCCAATGTCTTATCTAAAAACCTGAACACCGCGCGACGACGATTTCTGCCGCCGTTGCGGATGGATGAGCGCAAATCCGCGCCCTTGATTTCTTTGAGAGAGATGTCGAGCCAGTGACTTTGCGCAGGCGCAAGGCCAGGGTTGAACTGCCTCTTAAGTACGAGAAACTCCCTTGTAAGCTTCGCTAGCTTGTCATGAGGCACAAAAAGGCCTGCTATGACGAGAACGGGCTGGACTTGGGAATTGGGGCCAGGAAGCATGCCTGGGCACCCCGCCTCATCTACATAGCAGAAATGCATGAACTTTCCTTGTCACTCCCATGCACAACTAAGGCCGCTTGCGCGGCCTTAGGATTTGTCGCCAAGACCTAACCTACCAGTCTTGTTCGACACATAGATGCAAGCATCTGGGTTGAATTATACATAGATTACTGCCCTCGTCAAGCGTGGCGATAACAAAACTTGCCACGTTAGTCGATTCGCAGAGCTGGGACAGGAATCTCGTAAAATCACCTTTAAAATCAACTACTTAAAAAATCCTCTCACGCCTCGGACGAGGCAGCCACAGATCTCGGTTGCCAGAGATTAATTTTAATGATGAGTAGAACTTGCGTATTGCAGGCTGGCAATGACGGACGCAGGCCGTTACGATCATAGGCCACAACATAGGACACATGTCCGGTTTGCGATCTGTTGCAGGGTCAAGGGGTTAGGTTCGAGTCGATCCGATCCCCCTCTCTCCGCCAGACAAACGCAAAGGGCCGCCCACAGGGTGGCCCTTTTGCGTTTGTCTGGCGGATGGGATGGGTGGTGAGAAGCCCCGCCGGGGTTCGACGGTTCTGCAGGAGCAGAACCGGACAGCCGCAGGCTGGTCCCGGGGCGCAACGCGCATCGGGATCGGGTGCAGGGATGCACCCGACAATCCCCCTCTCTCCGCCAGATAAATGAAGAAGCCGCCCAGTGGGCGGCTTTTTTGTTTGGCTGGCGGGAATCGTCGCAGGTACTACCGGACTGAACAGGGCCTGCCGTCGTGGCCGGTCCAACGGGCCGCCCGCCGACGGCGCGCGATCCGCCGCAGGTCATCTGCGCCGGAGCAGTCCCCGCACGCAGGCGCCGACGAACGCCAGCCCCAGCAGCACCCACACGACCGTCATTCCCCACAGCGCACCGAACGTGTCCAGGACCGGCTCCAACCGCGGTTGCGCCGGGTCGTACAGCACGCGTACCGGCTGCCCAGGCTCATAGCCGAAGATCATGCCGCCCTGCGGATACGAGACGCGTTGGCCGGTCGCGGTGGTGAACGCGACCTGCGGATGCGATCCGCCGGCGTTCAGGCGCTCGACCTGGCCATCAAAGGCCTGCGCGACCGCCAGGAACTCAAGACGATGTGTCACCTCGAAGGCGGCCACAGCAAGGATCAACAGACCCACCACGCCAAACAGCAGGCCGCGCATGAGCTGGGCAGTCCGGAAAAAAGAAGGGTCGGGCATCGCTGGGCAGCTCCGTTGCAGGCGGGAAGACGAATGGGGCCGGCGGATCCTGCCGCGCGGTCAGTCCCACGTGTGGAAAGCATAGCCCAGAAGCCACTGCGCCCCACTGCACGCCATCGCCACCGGATGCGCCTCGCCATTGCCCGCCACCGACGCACCCGCCTGGTTCAGGCGCCTGCATTCCGCACGATCATTCGAGTGGGGAGACGTTACCTGTAAAGGAATTGGCATCGCTCCATGTACCCTTGAACGTTTCGCCCCCTCCCAACGTCTGGACGGCTGAAATGCAGCCGGGCAACTCCACGCATTTCCCATGAATCTCCGCCTCTACCGCCCCGCCGATGCCAGCGCCTGCCTGTCGATTTTCGACAGCAACGTACCCACCTACTTCGCGCCCGAAGAGCGCAGCGACTTTGAATGCTTCCTGCGCGAACAGGCCACGGACTGTGCATTCCAGGTGATCGAGCGCGATGGAAACGTCGTCGCCTGTGGTGGCCTCTCGCGCCGTAGCGACGGCAGCGCCGGCTTCTGCTGGGGCATGGTGCAGCGCGCGCTGCACCGCCAGGGACTGGGCCGCGAACTGGCACTCGCGCGCCTGCACCAGGCTGAAAGCGATCCGTCGATCGACCGCATCGCGCTCAGCACCAGCCAGCACACCCAGGGCTTCTATGCCGGCCTGGGTTTCCAGGTGACGCGCATCGTGCCCGATGGGCATGGCGCCGGGATCGACGCCGTTGAAATGGAGCGGGAGCTCTAGCGCTCCCGCCCCGGTGCCATCCACGAAGGGCGTGGATCTACCGCAGGCATCCCCTGCTCAGAACCCGACGCGCAGGTTGATCTGCCCACCCACATCGCGGCGGCCATCGCCATGCTGGCCCTGTACGAACATCGACAGCTGGCTGTTGCGGCCGAGGCCGACCGCCACGCCCACCTGGCTGACCAGGGCATTGCGTGCCATCACCGCGCTGTAGACATCGAAGGCATCACCACCGACCGCAAAGCGGTTGCGGCTGGCCACATCGGTATCCCCTGACGCATGCTGCCAACCCAGGCCGACCGTCAGCTGCGACGGGAAGCGCTCGCCGCTGCCCACGTCCCAGCGCCCACGCACGCCCACGGTGCTGACATTGAGCGTGTCCTTGCCGCCTTCCAGCACCAGTGCCGCGCTGCCGCCCTGCTCCACCGCACGATCGCTGTCGACCCAGTGCTTGGTGAACTGCACATAGGGCTGCAGCTGGGTCCTGCCGTGGGTCCATGTCCAGCTGCCTTCCACCTGGGCGATGGTCACATCGGAATCCTGGCGGCTGTACAGGGTCTGGCCCAACAACGGCACTTCACGCGTGGCGCGCGTGCGGTAGTCACCGCGCGACACGCTGCCACCAACCGCAAAGCCGTTGTTCCACTGTCCCTGTGCATACAGGCCGAACGTGTTGCCACGCAGGCGGGCCCGCGAGCTGCGATCATACAGCCGCGTATCCAGCCGTTCGTTGCCGGCCGCTGCACCCAGCACCACATGCTCGCCCAGCTGCCAGTCGACACCGGCCATCAGCGCATTGCGGTTGGAGCGGATGTCGGCACCGTTGCCGTCACCGTCCTGGCGGAACACCTTGCCGCTGCCGGCCAGCCAGGCCGAAGCGCGCTCGCCCCGCACGGTCGGCAGTTCGCTGCCCAAGCGCTGGCGGATGCCCTCCTCCAGGTAGTTGTCATACAGCAGCACCGCGCGGCTGGCCGCATGCACTTCGCCTGACAGCTGGTCGAAGGCGCTGCGCGCAGTGGCCGCGTCATAGAGCAGCACCGTGTTGTACAGGCCCAGGGCCGCGCCACTCTGCGGCAGGCTGTCCAGCGCCGCGGCGGTGTTGTACTGGTTGCGCGTGTTGGCCACGGTGGTGAACGCTGCGGTCTGCGCCACGTCGATCTGCAGGTTCGCCGTGTTCGCGGTATACACCGGAGTGATGGTCAGGAAGGCCGACGGCGAAGTCGCCGACGCGAACTGCCCACTCACGCCACCGCCCGCATTGACCACCGTGTACTGCTGGCCCTGCTGGTAGCTGGTGCTCGGCGAAATGGTATTCACCCGCACGGTGCTGCCGCCCACATTCGCGCTGCCGCCCACCTGCACCGTGTCGCTGCCGGTGGCGCCCAGGTCGATGCCCAGCGTGCTGCCCGGTGACAGGTTCAGATTGCCGCCCACCGTGATCGTGCCGGTGCCATTGCCTGCACCACTGCCATTGCCCGCGCCATTGCCCGGCGACAGCACGCCGCCGCTGGACACCGTCACGCCACCGCCGGTACCACCGATGGTGCCGGTGCCGGACAGGGTCGTACCACTGCCGATGGTCCACTGGCCGCCGATCGTGCCGGTGACATTCAAACCGCCGCCGGTGACCTGGCCAGTGCCGCTGAAGCCACCACTGTTGCCGCCCAGATTCAGCGTGCCCGGGCCGGCCTGCACGATGCTGCCGCCGCCGGTGATGCTGCCGCCAAGCGTGGTGGTGCCACCGGTGTTGATGACCAGGCCGCCGTTGTTGGTGATGTTGCCGGTGATCGAGCCACTGGCCCCACCATTGCCGACCTGCACGGTGCCGCCAGCGTTGATGGTGGTGCCGCCGGTATAGGTGTTGTTGCCGGTCAGGGTCACGGTGCCGGTACCGGCCTGGGTCAGGCCGCCACTGCCGCTGATGGTGCCGCCCACCGTGGTGTTGCCGCCGACGTTGAACACCAGGCTGCCGTTGTTGCTGACATTACCGGTGATCGCACCGCTGGCGCCGCCATTGCCGACCTGCAGCGTGCCGCCGGTGTTGATGGTGGTGCCGCCGGTATAGGTGTTGTTGCCGGCAAGGATCACGGTACCGGTGCCCGCCTGGGTCAGACCACCGCTACCACTGATGGCACCGCCGACGGTGGTGGTGCCGCCTACGTTGAACACCAGGCTGCCGTTGTTGGTGACGCTGCCGCCGATGGCACCGGTCGCACCGCCATTGCCTACCTGCAGCGTGCCACCCGCGTTGATCGTGGTCGGGCCGGTATAGGTGTTGTTGCCGGTCAAGGTCAGCGTACCGCTGCCGGCCTGGGTGAGGCCGCCACTGCCGCTGATGGTGCCGCCCAGCGTGGTATTGCCCGCCACGCTGGACACCAGCGTGCCGTTGTTGGTGACATCACCGACGATTGAGCCCGTTGCCCCGCCATTGCCCAGCTGCAGCGTACTGCCGGCGTTGATGGTCGTGCCGCCGGTATAGGTGTTGGTCCCGGTCAGCAGCAGCGTACCGCTGCCGGCCTGGATCAGGCCGCCGCTGCCACTCATGGTGCCGCCCAGCGCGGTGTTGCCGGCCACGTTGGAAATCAACGCGCCATTGTTGGTGATGTCGCCGGCGATGGCGCCGGTCGCGCCGCCGTTGCCCACCTGCAGCGTGCCGCCGGTATTGATGGTGGTCCCGCCGGTGTAGGTGTTGTTGCCCACCAGGGTCAGCACACCACTGCCCGCCTGGGTCAGGCCACCACTGCCGCTGATCGCACCGCCGACCGTGGTGTTGCCCGCAACGTCGAACACCAGGCTGCCGTTGTTGGCAACGTTGCCGGTGATCGCGCCGGTCGCACCGCCATTACCCACCTGCAGCGTGCCACCGGCATTGATGGTGGTGCCGCCGGTATAGGTGTTGTTGCCGGTCAGGGTCAGCGTGCCGCTGCCGACCTGGGTCAGGCCGCCACTGCCGCTGATGGTGCCACCGAGCGTGGTGTTGCCGGCCACGTTGGATACCAGCGCACCGTTGTTGGTGATGTCGCCGACGATCGCGCCGGTCGCACCGCCGTTGCCGATCTGCAATGTGCCACCGGCATTGATCGTGGTACCGCCGGTGTAGGTGTTGTTGCCGGTCAGCACCAGCGTGCCGCTGCCGGCCTGGGTCAGGCTGCCACTGCCGCCGACTACACCGCCCACGGTTGCCGTGGTGCCGAGGTTGTAGACCAGGCTGCCGTTGTTGGTGATGTCGCCCAGCACCGAACCGGTGCTGCCGCCGTTGCCGATCTGCAGCGTACTGCCACCGTTGATGGTGGTGCCTCCGGTATAGGTGTTGTCGCCACTGAGGGTCAGCGTGCCGGTACCGCTCTGCACCAGGCCGCCGGTGCCACTGAGGACGCCGGCGAACGTGGTGCTGGCGTTGTTGCCGCCGGTGGTCAGCGTTGCACCGCCCAGCACCACGCTGGAACCGGTCACGCCAGCGAGGCCTCCGATGCTCTGGCTGCCACCGGCACTGATATCCAGCGTACCGGCACCGGCCAGGTTGACCGTGCTGGCACCGGACAGGCTGCCACCGGCCGCCACCGCCAGCGTGCCACTGTTGATGGTGGTGGCACCGGTATAGGTACTCGCACCGCCGAGGGTGACCGTCGCCGCGCCATCCTTCAGCAGGCCGCCAGCGCCGCTGATCGGGCCGTTCAAGGTCAGTGCGTTGCCGCCGCCCAGAGTCAGCGTGCCGCTGGCCAGCTGCACGGTGTTGGCCAGCGTCAGCGCGCTGGTGCCATCCAGGCTGGCGTTGCCGCCTACGGTCAGCGCACCGGTTCCCAGCGAACCGTCGTTGCCCAGTAGCAGGCCACCGGCATTGAGGGTCACGCCGCCCGTGAAGACGTTGACGCCAGTCAAGCCCTGGATGCCTGCGCCGTTCTTTACCAGCCCCCCCGCCCCTCCGATGGTGCCGGCGAACGTGGTGTTGCCCACGCCATTGAGGGTCAGCGTGCTGCCACCCAACGCCACTGAAGAGCCTGCCACGCCTGCCAGCGAACCGATCGCCTGCGCGCCCCCCGCGCTGATGTCGAAGGTGGTACCGGCGTTGGCCAGGTTCACCGCCCCCGTCGCAGCGAGGCTGCCACCGGCGCCGATCGCCAGCGTGCCGGCATTGATGGTGGTGCCACCGGTGAAGGTGTTGGTGCCGGTCAACGTCTGGGTACCGGAGCCTTCCTTGATCAGCCCACCGGAGCCGGCCACCGAGCCACTGAACGTGCCATTGGTGGCGTCTCCGATCGTCAGCGTGTTGGCGCCCAGATTCACCGTGCCGTTGCCGATCAGGGTACCGAACTGCTGCGTGCCGCTGCCTGCCGACAGATCGAAGGTCGCCCCCGAGGCCAGGTTGACGATGCCACTGGCGTGCAGGCTCGCGCCCGCGCCCAGTGCCAGCGTACCGGCGTTGATGTTGGTGCCACCGGTGTAGGTGTTGGTGCCGTTCAAGGTCAGCGTCGCGGCACCCTCCTTGGTCAGGCTGCCGGTACCACTCAGGTTGCCGTTGAGGGTGAGGTTGTTGCTGCCCAGGACGGTCAACGCGTTGTTGAGGATGAAGTTGTTGCCGAGGATGACCGCAGTGTTCGAATCGAGCGTCGCAGCGCCTCCGACCGTCACCGTACCGGTGCCCAGCGCAGCATTGTTGCCGACCACCAGGCCACCGGCGTTGAGCGCCACGCCACCGCTGAAGGTGTTGGCACCGTTGAGCGTCTGCACGCCCGCACCGTTCTTGATCAGGCCGCCACTGCCGCCGATCACACCGCTGAAGGTGCTGTCCACGGTGCCGCCCAGAGTCAGCGTGCTGCCACCCAGCGCCACCGTGCTGCCCGCCACGCCGGCCAGCGAACCGATGGCCTGGTTACCCGCGGAGATGTCGAGCGTGCCCGCACCGGCCAGGTTCACCGCGCCGGTTGCGGCGAGGCTGCCACCGGCACCGATTGCCAGTGTGCCGCTGTTGATGGTGGTCCCCCCGGTGTAGGTGTTGGCACCGCTCAGGGTTACGGTGGACGCACCGTCCTTGATCAGCCCGCCCGTGCCGGAAATCACGCCCCCCAGCGTCAGCGCCTGGCTGCCGAGCAGATCGAGGCTGGCACCCGCTGCCAGCCCGATGTTGTTGGCAAGGCTGACGCCGGTCGTTGCATCCAGCGTTGCGTTGCTTCCGACCGTCAACGCGCCGCTGCCGAGCGCAGCGTTGTTGCCGACCACCAGGCCACCGCCGTTCAGTGCAACGCCACCACTGAACAGATTGGTGCCACCCAGCGTGAGGATGCCGGCGCCATTCTTGACCAGGCCACCGGTGCCGGAAATCGTGCCATCGAAGAGGCTGTTGCCCACACCACCGAGTGTCAGCGTCTGTGCCCCCAGGCTCACCGTCGAGCCGGCCACACCGTTCAACGATCCGATGGTCTGGTTGGCACCTGCGGTGGAGATGTCGAAGCCGGTCCCCGCAGCGCTCAGCGTCACCGCGCCGGTCGCGGCCAGGCTGCCGCCCGGACCAATCGCCAGCGTGCCAGCGTTGATGAAGGTGCCGCCGGTGTAGGTGTTGGCACCGGTCAGCGTTTCGATGCCCGCGCCCACCTTGGTCAGGCCACCGGTGCCTGCGATCGAGCCACTGAAGGTGCCATTGGTGGCGCCGCCGACCTCGATCGAGTTGGCACCGAGGTTCACCGTACCATTGCCGACCAGGGTGCCGAACTGCTGCGTGCCGCTGCCGGCAGACAGATCCAGCGTGGCACCCGTGGCGAGGTTCACGGTACCGCTCGCCGCCAGGCTGGCACCGGCGCCCAGCGCCAGCGTGCCGGCGTTGATGTTGGTGCCACCGCTATAGGTGTTGGCGCCGTTCAAGGTCAGCGTCGCGCTGCCATTCTTGGTGAGGCTGCCGGCCCCGGACAGGACGCCGTTGAGCGTCAGTGCATTGGTCCCGAGCACGGTCAGCCCGGCGTTGAGCGCGATGTTGTTGGCCAGCGTTGCCAGGCCGGTGGTATCCAGCGTGGCGGCACCACCAACAGTCAATGCGCCAGTGCCCAACGCTGCATCATTGCCAAGCACCAGTCCGCCCGCGTTGAGCGTTACGCCGCCGCCAAACGTGTTGGCACCGGACAGCGTCTGTACGCCCGCGCCTGCCTTGATCAGACCGCCGCCGCCACTGATCACGCCATCGAACGCGGCGTTGCCGGCCGTACCGAAGGTGAGCGAATTGCCGCCCAGCGCCAGGGTGCTGCCACCCGCACCGTTGAGCGCGCCGATGGTCTGGCTGCTGCCGGCACCGGAAATATCAAAGCCAGCGCCTGCAACCAACGTGACATCACCCGCTGCAGCAAGGCTGCCGCCCGCGCCCAGCGCCAGCGTGCCGGCATTGATGGTGGTACCGCCGCTGTAGGTGTTGGCACCGGACAGCGTCAGCGTGGTGGCACCATTCTTGACCAGGCTGCCATTGCCGCCGACCACGCCCGACAGCGTCAGCGCATTGCTGCCCGGCAACGTCAGTACGACGCCCGAGCCCAGCGTGACCGCATTGCCGAGTGTCACTGCCGCGCCCGTGTCCAGCGTGGTGCTGGCATTTACCGCCAGCGCGCCGGTACCGAGCGCATCATTCGCACCGACCACCAGGCCACCGCCGTTCAAGGTCAGGCCGCCACTGAAGGTATTGGTGTTGTTGAGGGTCAGCAGGCCCGCACCGTTCTTGATCAGGCTGCCATTGCCGGCCACCACACCACCGAGGGTGAGATCGTTGCTGCCACCCAGCGTCAGCTGCGTACCGGCACCGAAGTTCACTGCGTTGGCCAGGTTCAGCGCCACGGTGCTGTCCAGCGTGGTCGTGCCACCAATGCCCAGTGCACCGGTACCGAGTGCGCTGGCGTTGCCGAGAATCAGGCCACCGTCGTTGAGTGCAAGGCCACCACTGAAAGTATTGGCACCGGACAGCGTCTGCACGCCGGCACCGGTCTTGATCAGGCCGCCGGTACCATCGATCACGCCGGCAAAGCTGCCACTGCTGGCGCCGCCAAAGGTCAGCGACTGCGCGCCCAGCACCAGCTGGCTGCCTGCCACGCCATTCAGCGCGCCGATGGTCTGCGCCGCACCGGCTGCGGAGATGTCCAGCGTCGCACCGGCACCGGCAAGATCCACCGCACCGGCCGCGGCAAGACTGCCGCCCGCCCCTAGCGCCAGCGTGCCGGCGTTGATGGTGGTGCCACCGGTGTAGAGGTTGGCGCCGGACAGGGTGAGGCGGGCCGCGCCGTCCTTGATCAGCCCACCGGCACCGAATACCGGACCGGTGAGCGTCAGGTCATTGCCGCCCAGCACGGAGAGATTCGCACCGGCGGCCAGGCCGATGAGGTTGCCTACGGTGAGTGCAGACGTTGCATCCAGCGAAGCGTTACCGCCCACGTCCAGCTGGCCGGTACCCAGTGCCTGCGCATTGCCCAGCTGTAGCAGGCCCGCGTTGAGGCCGACACCCCCGCTGAAGGTGTTGGGTCCATTCAACGCCAGCGTGGCCGTACCATTCTTGACCAGGCTGCCAGTGCCACTGATGAGACCGCCCAGTGACACGTCCTGGCTGCCCAGCAGATCCAGCGCCGCGCCTGCCCCGAGGTTGACGTTGTTGGCGAGGTTCAGCGCGACCGAACTGTCCAGCGTGGCAGTGGCGCCCACCGACAGTGCACCGGTGCCCAGTGCGCCGGCGTACCCCAGGAACACGCCGCCGCCGTTGACGGTGAGCCCACCACCGAAGCTGTTGGCGCCGTTGAGGGTCAACGTGCTGGCACCGTTCTTCACCAGCCTGCCGGTACCGGACACCACGCCACCCAGCGTGATCGCCTGCGAGCCCGGCAACGACAGCGCCGCACCCGCGCCCAGATCAACATTGTTGGTCAGGCTCAACGGGGCGCTGCCATCGAGCGTGACGTTGCCGCCGATGCCCAGTACTCCGGTACCAAGCGCGCCGCTGTTACCCAGCAGCAGGCTGCCGGCGTTTGCATTCAGTCCACCGCTGAAGGTGTTGGTGCCGTTCAAGGTCAGTGTCGATGCGCCATTCTTGACCAGGCTGCCGGTGCCAGTGATGTTGCCGTCCAGGGTCAGGTTCTGGCTGCCCGGCAGGGTCAGGGCCGCGCCGAGGTTGATCGCATTGCCCAGGTTGAGCGCCGCAGTGGCGTCCAGCGAGCCGTTGCCACTGACCGACAGCGCACCGCTTCCCAGCGCACCGGCGTTGCCCAGCACCAGGCCACCGGCCGCAAGATTCACCCCACCGCTGAAGGTATTGGCACCGGTCAGCGTCTGCACGCCGGTACCCTGCTTGATCAGCCCACCGGTGCCGCCGATCACGCCGGCGAAGGTCTGGTTGGTGGCATCACCGAAGGTGAGCGTGCTGCTGCCCAGCGCCAGGGTGCTGCCCGCCACACCGGACAATGCACCGATGGTCTGGTTGCCACCCAGCGAGATATCCAGTGCGCTGCCAGCGCCGGCCAGGCTGACCGCGCCGGTCGCCGCCAGGCTGCCACCACTGGCCAATGCCACCGTTCCGGCATTTACCGCCAGCCCACCAGTGAACGTGTTCGCGCCGCCCAGCGTCAGCGTGGCAGCGCCGTTCTTGACCAGGCTGCCGCTGCCGCCAATGACACCCCCCAGCGTCAACGCGTTCGAGCCCAGCACATTGAGCGAACCACCGGCGCCCAGTGTGATGCCATTGCCCACGGTGAGTCCGGTGCTGGCGTCGAGCGATACCGCGCCGCCGACGTTCAGTGCGCCGGTTCCCAGTGCACCGCCGTTGCCCAGCACCAGGCTGCCGGCGTTGAGCGCCAGACCGCCGCCGAATGTATTGGCGCCGTTGAGGGTCAGCGACGATGCACCATCCTTGATCAGGCCACCCGCGCCACTGATCACCCCGTTGAAGGTGAGCGCCTGCCCGCCAAGCAGATTCAGGCTGGCACCCGATCCGAGGCTGACAGCATTGGTCAGCGCCAGCGCCGTGGTGCCGTCGAAGGTGGTGTTGCCGCCGACAGAGAGCGTACCGCTGCCCAGCGCGGCGGCATTGCCCAGCAACAAGCCACCGGCGTTGAGCGCAACACCGCCCGTGAGGCTGTTGACGCCCGACAGGGTCTGCACACCGGTGCCGAGCTTGATCAGGCCGCCGGTGCCTGCGGCGAACGTGCCGCTGTAGCTGGTATTGCCCAGCCCGCCCAGGGTCAGGGTGTGACTGCCGAGGTTGACCGAACCGCCAAGCCCGGCCAGCGAGCCGATGGTCTGGTCGGCCGCCGCCGAAAGATCCAGGCTGGTGCCGACGCCCAGCGTGATCGCACCGGTGGGCGACAGGCTGCCGCCCGCGCCCAGCGCCAGCGCGCCCCCGGCCAGGTTGAAGCTGCCGCTCAGCGAATTGGCACCGTTCAAGGTCAGCGTGCCGGCACCGTTCTTGGTCACGTTGCCGGCACCGGATATCGAGCCACTCAATGTCAGCGCATTGCTGCCCAGCAGGTTCAGCGAGCCCCCGCCATTGACCACCAGGTTGTTGCCCAGGGTGAAGCCCGCCGTCGTATCCAGCGAGGCGCTGCCACCGACGGTCAGGTTGCCGCTGCCGAGTGCACCGGCATTGCCCAGCAGCAGGCCGCCGGCATTGAGGTTGACGCCCCCGGAGAACAGGTTTGCGCCGCCGAGAGTAACAATGCCGGTGTTGTTCACCGTCAGCCCACCAGCGCCTGAAAGCACGCCATTCAAGCCGAACGCATTGGTCCCGGCCAGGGATAGATTGCCGCCGAGGTTGAACGCATTGGCCAGATTCAGACCGGCCGTGGAGGATGCGATGGCACCGCCGTTGGCCGTGAACAGCCCTGTGCCGAATGAACCGGCATTGTTGAAATTGACCAGGCCATCATTGAGCGTCGTCGGGCCGGATGCGCCCCATGCGCCCTGCAGGTTCCAGGTACCGCTGTTGACGGTGAGCTTCTGGAAGTTGAGGTACTGGTTCCAGCCCAGTGTGGTCACCGCTCCGCCGGTGCCGGAGCCGGGACCGGCGGAACTGTTCTGCAGCACCAGCGCGTTGTTGCCCGCACCGCTGCCGGTACCCGCGTCGACCGTTCCCGCTGCCGCAACCTTCACCCCGGTAACACCCGTAATCACGCCGGCAAGGGCGGTGCCACCGCCGGCCACAACGCTGGAACCCGACACTGCGGTGAAGGTATTGCCGCCGGTTGAATCACCCAGGTGAACGCTGCCACTGACCGCCCCTGCATTGAGGAACGTATTACCGCCAGAAGCGCCCAGGCCGACACGCCCGTCGATGGTACCGGTGTTGGTCACATTCGCTGCCGCGCCACCATAGGTCACGACCGTGGTCGCGTCGGAAACGCTGCCCACACCGATCAACGACGTGCTGATCAGGCCGGCATTGTTGATGGTGGTGGTGCCGTTGACGTTCTGTGCCACCAGCGCCTGTCCACCGAAGCCCAGCAGCGTTGCGATGTTGACGACACCCTTGATCTGTCCACTGGCGTTGTTGTTGACGACGATCGCGCTGTTGTTGGCGGAACCATTGCCGATGACCAGGCCGGGCGAGGCGAGGACGATCGAGCTCGGATCGATCGTGCCATTGTTGTTGACCGTCACGTTGTCGCCAGTCAGCGTTGCTGCGTTGCCTCCACCTACGATCGGCGGCGTACGCAGCAACGCACCCGCGGCAATGTTCAGCGTGAGGCCGCTGGTCGCGTTGGAGTAGTTGTTGATGTTGGTGGTGCTGTCGCAGTTTACTGTCGTGGTGCCCGTACACGCCGCGAATGCCGATCCGCTGGCCAGTGTGGCGGCCAGTGCCGCCGCCAGCTGGTGCGCCCGCAATCGCGGCACCCGCCCTGCGCCGACCGCGCTTCCGCCGGGATTCCGGGTGACCTCCGAAGCAACCTGCATTACCCCAAGGGCGCGATTGAAAACCAGACGGTAAATGCGGTTCATCGGCAAATCTCCATGAAAAGACCGGATGGCACAGCTGGCAGGTTTTTCGAGACAATGCGGTCCACCCCTGCTCCCGATACGGGAACAAGGCCTGAAGGCATTAACTCCTGAAAATCTTCACATCTTCACGTGATCGCACCCCGGGACAGGTACGTCAGCGTGTCCACCAGGACGAAAACTCCCCGATTTCGCCCGACGAATGGCGGCACTGTGCGACCGGCCGTGCCAGCGGCATGTGAATCGCGCGCGTTATTTTCATGACGCACGTCAAATAAAAGAGGCAGACAGAATGGTTTTGCCGAAAATGCATATCGCTGCATGTGGCGGAGAATCCATTCCCCGCCATGAGTAAATAAATTCAGCTGCTGGAGAGTTTCATCAGCACCAGGCCGGAAACAATCAGCACCGCTGCACCGATCCGCATCGGGCTGACCTGCTCCCCCAGGAACACGATGCCGACCACGAACGCGCCGACCGCGCCGATGCCGGTCCAGATCGTATAGGCGGTGCCCAGCGGCAGGCTGCGCATGGCCACCGCCAACAGCCAGAAGCTGGCGGTCATGCCGATGATGGTGACCACGGTGGGGGTGAGACGGGTGAAGCCTTCGGACTGCTTCATGGACACGGCCCAGACGATTTCCAGCAGGCCGGCAAACAATAGATAGATCCAGGCCATGACGGCCCTCCTCTTGGTAGGGCCAGGCCGTCCTGGTCTTTGATTCCCGATGCGGGGGAGGTCGTTCCTCCTGGCCGGCATTCTAGCAACGGGAGCCACGCCCGGCCGCCGTGGCCGGGAACGGGTTACAGCCGATTCAGTGCGTGAAGCTGGCATCGACGCACCCGCCTGCGCTAGAATGAGCGCCTGCCATCGGCTAGCCGATGTGCAGTCCGGCTGTGGTCTCCGGCGCATCGCGCGCTGCTTCCCCTGATCCGTGAACTGGCCGCCCTCGGGGCGGCCAACGTCTCTATGGTGGCCCCGTCGGCCCCTCGCGACGCTAGGTCGAAAACCCCGCCAGGGCCGGAAGGCAGCAACGGTATCGATCGACGCGGGCGCCGAGGTCAGCCGGCGGGGCCATCGCCTTTTCTGGCGACACCCGGCCCTGGCAGCTGCCAACCCTGGTTGGCGCCCCTCGCCGGGCATGGCCCAGCGCTACTGCAGCGCGCGCTCCAGCGCCTCCAGTTCGGCGGCCAGCGCCGCATCGGCGGGCTGGCCGGTCCTGCTCACGGCGGATCCTGCACCAGTACGTGCGGCGCGGTCGGGTCGGCCAGCGGCACGCACTGCCCCGGCTGCGCCACGCGGTGCCCGCGCACGGCCAGCGCTTGGCCATCGGCCACGCTGGCGTAGTGGTAGAGCATCATCCGCGCCTGCAGTTCGATGCTGTACTCACGCTCCAGGTCGTCCACGCCCGTGTGTGACGGGTTGCCGTGCAGGCCGCAGTCGTGGGCGATCAGCTCGTTGTCGTTGGCGTAGCGCGCCAGCATCTCCGGAATCGGCCGGGTATCGCCGCTCCAGGTCAGCGCGCCCTGCAGGCGCAGGCCATAGGCCGTCTCCGGCCAGTGATGGCGCACCGGAAACACCTCCAGGCGCATCCCCTCATGCCAGAACGCCTCGCCCACCACGATCAGGTGGAAGGCATCCCAGAAGTTCGCACCGCCCTCGGCCAGCACGTTCGGATAGTCAGCAATGCGCTTGTGCAGCAGCGGCAGCACCGTGGCAGGCACGTACAGGCGCACCTTGCCGCGCCGGTGCGCATTGAAGAAAGTGTCCACGAACAGGCGCTCGAAGCCGGCCACATGGTCCAGGTGCACATGGGTGACGAACAGCGCCTGCGGCATGTGCCCGTAGTGCGCCTTGAACGCGGTGAGGCCTTCACCGCCGCAATCGATGGTCAGCCACGGGCGACCACCGCGCTCGATCACCGACATCGGCGATCCCAGCTCGACCGCCGACGCATTGCCGACGCCGAGGAAACGCAACGACCAGTCCATCAGGTGCCCCGGTTCCACGCCATGTCATAGGCACGGCGCAGCCGTGCGTAGTCCTTCTGCACATCTTCCACGCTGCGCTCGCCGCGCAGCTTGACCAGCGAGCGCAGCAACCGCTTGAGGTTGCGTTCGCGCCAGCCGGTGGCCGGGATGCGGATCACCCCACGGTCGAAATCGATCAGCCAGCCATGGCCACTGCCATCGAACAGGATGTTGTGCGCGTTGAGGTCGGCATGGTCCAGGCCGGCACGGTGGAAACGGGCGATCAGCCGCCCGGTCTCTTCCCAGGGCGCGCCCCGGCCCGCAACCAGTGCGCGGTCGGCCAGCGAGCGCACGTCCTCGATCCGTTCCATCAGGATCGCCGCCCGGTAGCGCAGGCCTTCACGCATGTAGAACGCGGCGATCGGCCGTGGCACCGGCAGCTTCTTCTCGCGCAGCGCGCGCATCAGGCGGAATTCGGCGAAGCTGCGGGTCCGGTCCGAGCCGCGCCAGAGGTACTGGTCGTGGCTGATCCGGGCCGCCATGCCGCCGCGCAGGTAGTGGCGCAGCACGCTGGCACCGAACGGCGCATCGACGAACCAGGCGCTGCCGCGGCCGCCCTCGCCCACCGGGCGGGCCTTGCTGCCCCAGTGCTGGGGCGAGAACAGGCCAATATCGGCTTGCCGCAGCCGCTCGCGGTCGAACAGAATGGCCCCGATGCCGCGACCCTCGCGGCATGGCGTCAGCGCTTCATTGGCGTCGAATGCGACCATTTCATTGAGTCTAACAACACATGGCATCAGCGTCCTCCTCCTTGTGCCTCCTGCGCTTGTCCGCACTTGGCGATGTCACCCACGTGGTGCCCCTGGTGCGCACCCTGCAGGCCGCACGCCCGGACACGCCGATCCACTGGATCATCGACAAAGCCGGCCACAAGCTGCTCGACGGGCTGCCCGGCGTCACCTTCCATGCCTACGACAAGAAGAGCGGCATGGCCGGGGTCAAGGAACTGCGCAGGCACCTGCCACCGGGGCGCTTTGAAGCGCTGTTGCAGATGCAGGTCGCGTTCCGCGCCAACCTGCTGTCGGCCTTCATTCCGGCCGAGCGCCGCATCGGATACGACCGCAGCCGCTCCAAGGACCTGCACGGGCTCTTCATCAACGAGCGTATTCCCGATCGCCCCGGCATCCACGTGCTGGATGCCATCGGCAGCTTCTGCGAGCCGCTGGGCCTGCGCCAGACCGAAGTCAGCTGGGATCTGGCCGTGCCGCCGTCCGCCTTCGAGTGGGCCGCCGCGCAGTGGCAGGACGATGGCCGCCCGGTGCTGATGATCTCGCCCTGTTCCAGCCACGTGCGCCGCAACTGGTACGCCGACCGCTACGCCGCGGTGGCCAACCATGCCGTCCAGCGCGGCTGGCGGGTGGTGCTGTGCGGTGGCCGCAGCGAACTGGAGCGCCATATGGCCGATGCGATCCAGGCGCAGCTGCAGACCTCTGCATTGGACCTGGTTGGCAAGGACACGTTGAAGCAGCTGCCTGCCCTGCTGGCCCGCGCCAATCTGGTGATGACCCCGGACTCGGGCCCGATGCACATCGCCAACGCAATGGGCACCAAAGTACTGGGGCTGCATGCGGCCAGCAATCCGGACCGCAGCGGCCCGTACTCGGACCGCCGCTACTGCGTGGACCGCTACGACGACGCAGCGCGCAAGTACCTGGCCAAGCAGGCCACCGATCTGAAGTGGGGCACCAAGATCGAGTTCGACGATGTAATGGAACTGATTACCGTCGAAGACGGTATCGCCGCCTTCGAACGCTACGTCGCCGACCACCTGGGGTGAGCGGCGGACTGCCCGGGATCACGTGCGCTGCGCGTAATCCTGATAGGACTTCTCTTCCACGTACGCCGAACCCAGCGCCAGGTTGATCGCCTTCTTGATGCGCGCGCGCTCGTCGTTGCGCAGGTAGACACTGCGCGCCAGGTCGATGAAGCCCTGGTCGAACGCCTGCGCCTTCTCCTTCAGACGGATGTCGTCCTCGATGTCCCACAGCTGCTCGTTGACCGCCTTCAGCTCGGCACGCAGCTTGGCGATGTCCTTCACCGCAGCCGGGTGTGCCATCCAGGTCTGCTCCAGCGCCGACAGCTCCCTGCGCACATTGGCCAGCTTGCCCTCGTCGCTGATGCGCTCGGACTTGATCTGCAGGATCGAGATCTTGTCCAGCAGCTCTCCGAAGGAAACGGGGACGAGGATTTCAGCGGTCATCGGGAAAAGCTCCAGCAGGTGATGCGTACATGGTAACCCGCAGCGTCCGCACGGATATCCCGGTAGATCCACGCCATGCGTGGATGAGCCTGCCAGCAGGAACAGCATCCACGCACCGCGCGGATCTCCCGTGATGCATCTGGAGGACCAAGCCCCTCTGTTGAGTGGCTGCCCCGACAGGGGCGGGGAGAGGCCGGCAAAGGGAGGGGCCCACGCGTTGCGCAGCAACGTGTGGGGCGACGCGCGCAAAGCGCGTCGCGTCCCGCGCCAGATCAGGACATGGTCACTACAGCGCAACTCGCGCTGTCCATCCACGCATAGTGGATCTACGGATGCATCTGGAGAAACAAGCCCCTCTGTTGAGGGGCTGCCCCGACAGGGGCGGGGAGCGCCGGCAACGGGAGGGGCCCACGCGTTGCACAGCAACGTGTGGGGCGACGCGCGCAAAGCGCGTCGTGTCCCGCGCCAGATCAGGACATGGTCACTACGCCGCAAATCCCGATGTGCATCTACGCATGGCGTGGATTCACGGAGGCAATCTGGTGGAACAAGCCCCTCTGTTGAGGGGCTGCCCCGACAGGGGCGGGGAGAGGCCGGCAAAGGGAGGGGCCCACGCGTTGCACAGCAACGTGTGGGGCGACGCGCGCAAAGCGCGTCGTGTCCCGCGCCAGATAAAGAAAAAGGGCTGCCGTTCGGCAGCCCTTTTTCTTTATCTGGCGGAGAGGGGGGGATTGTCGGGTGCATCCATGCACCCGACCCTTCCGCGCGACGCGCTCCAGGGCCAGCCTACGGCTGTCCGGTTCTGCTCCTGCAGAACCGTCGAACCCCGTCGGGGGTTCTCATCCCCCCGCATCAGAGGTGTCGATCACTACAACAACCGCCTGCATCTCCCGAACGTTGACCAAGAAAAAAGCCGCCCAGTGGGCGGCTTTCTTCTTTATCTGGCGGAGAGGGGGGGATTCGAACCCCCGAGGCGCTATAAACGCCTGCCTGATTTCGAGTCAGGTACATTCAACCACTCTGCCACCTCTCCGGGTGGTCCCCGGCGGACCGGGGACGCGCATCATACGAGGAAGTGAGGCCGGCGACAAGTCATTCCGGTCAACGAAGTGAAAATTTCCTGAGTGCATGCCTTGCCGGATGCCTGCAGCCCCCCGATGATGCCTGTCTCCCCAGCAATACCCCGCCCCCGCACCCCATGATCGAATTCGGACACCTCACTCACCCCGGCCTGCGCCGCGAGCTCAACGAAGACACCTACTACGGTGACAGCGAGCTGGCCCTGTGGCTGGTGGCCGATGGCATGGGTGGCCACGCCTGCGGCGAGGTGGCCAGCGCGCTGGCGCGCGAAACCATCGTGCGCGAGATCCGCCGTGGCGCGCCGCTGGCCCAGGCCATCCGCACCGCTGACGAAGAGATCATCCGCGCCTCGCGCCGGCGCAACGACACCCTGCCGATGGGCACCACCGTGGTCGCCGCACGCGTGCAGGGCAATCGCTATGAAGTGGCATGGGTCGGTGACAGCCGCGCCTATCTGTGGCGTGACGGCCAGCTGGCCCAGCTCAGCCAGGACCACAGCGTGGTGCAGGAACTGGTCGCGCAGGGCAACCTGACGGCCGAACAGGCGCGTGCGCATCCACATCGCAACGTGGTCACCCAGGCGCTGGGCGTGACCGACCCGGCGCATCTGAACGTGGCCACCACCAGCGGTGAGCTGCGCCCGGGCATGCAGCTGCTGCTGTGCAGTGACGGCCTGACCGAGGAAGTGGACGACCGCAGCATCGCCCGCACCCTCGCCTTCGACGATGCCAGCGCGCAGGAATGCGTGGACACGCTGGTCGCGGCCGCGCTCGACGGCGGTGGCCGCGACAACATCAGCGTGATCCTGGTGCGCTGCCATTAAGCGGCAGATCCACGCCATGCGTGGATACGGCACTGCCGGCCAGCGTCCGGCAGTACCCCATGCCAGGCATTACGCGCTGGCGGGCTCTTCCACCTTCGGGCCATCCCACAAGGCGTAGCCGGCCTTCTTGCGCAGTCGTTCCAGACGCGCGCTGTGCGCTTCCAGTTCAGACGGGGTGGCCACCACGCGTGGGCGCGGCAGCAGTTTGCTGGTATCGAAGGCCTGCAGCGCGGCACCGGCGCCACCACCGTCATCGTCGCCCATGCCGAAGCCGATCTCTTCCTGGCCCGAGGTCAGCGCGATATAGACGTCGCCCAGGATCTGCGCGTCGAGCAGGCCGCCATGCAGCGCACGGTGCGAATTGTCCACGCCCAGGCGCTTGCACAGCGCATCCAGCGAATTACGCTGGCCCGGGAAGCGCTCGCGCGCCATCACCAGGGTATCGATCACCGTGCAGCGATCGGTGATCTTTCCATACTGCGGGCCCAGCAACGACAGCTCGTTGTCGAGGAAGCCCAGGTCGAACGCCGCGTTGTGGATGATCAGCTCGGCGCCATCGATGAAAGCCAGGAACTCATCGGCGATCTGCGCGAAGTCCGGCTTGTCAGCCAGGAACTCCAGGGTCAGGCCGGTGACTTCCTGCGCGCCCTGTTCGAATTCGCAGTCCGGCTTGATGTACTGGTGGTAGTTGTTGCCGGTCGGGCGGCGCTTGAACAGCTCCACGCAGCCGATTTCAACGATGCGGTTGCCCTTCTTCCATTCCAGGCCGGTGGTTTCGGTATCGAGGATGATCTGGCGCATGGACTCAGTTTACCGGGCTGGCGTCACGGATCTGGATGGCCGCGTTGCGCGCCAGGGTATCCACCCGCTCGTTGTCCGGGTCACCGGAGTGGCCCTTCACCCAGCGCCAATCGATCTGGTGCCGCAGCGTCGCCGCATGCAGGCGCTCCCACAGCTCGCGGTTCTTCACCGGGTCGCCGCCGGCGGTCTTCCAGTTCTTGCGGATCCAGCCGGGCATCCATTGGGTCAGGCCCTGCCGTACATACTGCGAATCGGTGTAGAGCACGATGTTGCACGGCTCGGTCAGCGTTTCCAGGCCGGAAATGGCCGCCATCAGCTCCATCCGGTTGTTGGTGGTGTGCGCTTCGCCGCCGCTCAGTTCACGCTCGTGGCCCTTGTAGCGCAGCAGTGCAGCCCAGCCGCCGGGGCCGGGATTGCCAAGGCAGGAACCGTCGGTGTGGATTTCAATGGTTTTCAATACAACTCCAGATCAGGTAGCAACGGTGCCGTGCCAACGCACCGGCAACGGTTTCGGCCCGGGCAGGGCCAGCGTTCGTTTTTCAGCATGGAACAGGCAGGCTGCGCGCAGTGGCGACCAACCGCCCGCGCGACGGCTGCCGGCGCCGCGCCAGAGCGGGCCGAGGAAACGCATATCGTCGCACTCCAGCCCGTGGCGGCCGAGCAGCAGGCGGATCCGCTGCGGCGTGCGCACCACCAGCCCGTGCTGGCGCCAGTGCGTGCGGTAAGGGCTGAACGGGTTGAGGCTGCTCAGCCACAGGTGGCCGCCCGGCATCAGCACGCGCTCGCACTCATCGAGCAACCGATCAGCGTCAGCTGCGGTGACATGCTGCAACACGACCGCATTGACGCTTTCATTGGCCAGCGGCAGCGGCAACGCACAGAGGGTGTCGCCGGCATAGCCGTGCCCCTGCCGGTACAGGCGCAGGCCGCGCCCGCCAAGCTGCGCATCGTCCAGCCATGCGGCACTCGGCGCGATCCACAGCCAGGGCTGCACCGGCAGCAACGACAGCTGCGGCAGCAGCAGTTGCCGCTCCAGAACGCGCAGGGCTTCCGCTGGTTCGCTGTCGAACCACGGGGTCTGGCTCGCTTGACGGGTGCTCTGCAGCGCGGGCATGGTCCAATTCTATGCGACTGACTGCCCTGCCCGCATTTGCGGACAACTACATCTGGACCTTGATCGACGACGACGGTAACGCCGTGGTCGTCGATCCCGGCGATGCCGCGCCGGTGCTTGCGCTCGCCGATCAGGGCCTGCGCGTGGACACGATCCTGCTCACCCATCATCACGATGACCACATCGGTGGCGTGCCGGTGCTGCAGGCACGTTTTCCTGGAGTCCGGGTGATCGCACCCGTCGAGGAGCGCATCCCCACGGCAACCGAACGGGTCGGCGAAGGTGAACGCGTTCAGGCACTGGGCCAGGCGTTCCACGTACTATCCGTGCCCGGGCATACCCGCAGCCACATCGCGTTTCACACTGCTGAACATCTTTTCAGCGGAGATTCGTTGTTCAGCCTGGGCTGTGGACGCCTGTTCGAAGGTACGCCGTCCCAGCTGCTGGCATCGATGCGCAAGCTGGGTACCTTGCCCGCGCAACTGCTGCTTTGTTGCGCTCATGAGTACACCGTGTCAAATGCCGTCTTCGCGCGGCATGTCGACCCCGCCAACGCTGCCTTGCGGCAGCGCCAAGAGGAGGCTTTGGCCATGCGCCGCGATGACCGTTCCACCCTGCCGGTAACCCTGGCCAGCGAATTCGACTGCAATCCGTTCCTGCGTGTGCACACTGCGCCGATCCGCGCGTCGGTGTCGGCGCACCTGGGCCGTGACGTCGTTGACGACGTCGACGTGATGGCCGGTCTCCGGCACTGGAAAGACGGCTTCCGCGCATGATGCGCCGAAGTCTGCCGCTGGCCCTGGGCCTGGTCCTGGGGCTGGCCGGAACCGCCGGCGCCCAGTCGCTGGGCGCTGGCATCGGCCAGAACCTGACCGCCGCCGCGGCCCTGCCACTGGATCCGGCCGCGTTGCCGGCCGCGTCGGTCCGCAACGGCCAGGAGATCTTCTCCAGCTTCCGCGACGGCCTGGCCGAGCCCACCTGCAATGCCGAGGCCACCAGCCCGCGCTGGCAGAAGCAGTTCGCCCACGCCCCGTCGCGCCTGGCCAACCAGGATGACGATGCACTGGTGCTGTTCGGCTATGTGGTCGAAGAGCTGCGCAAGGCCAACCTGCCTACCGAGTTCGCGCTGATTCCGTTCGTGGAAAGCGGTTACCGGCCCAATGCACGCAATGGCAGCGGCCCGACCGGCCTGTGGCAGTTCATCGCCACCACTGCGCGCAATCACCGCGTGCCCATGGCCAACGGCTACGACGGGCGCCTGTCGGCGGTCGATTCCACCCAGGCCGCAGTGCGCTACCTGAAGACCCTGCACGGCATGTTCGGCGGCGACTGGCGCCTGGCCACCATGGCCTACAACGCCGGCGAGTACCGCGTGCTGCAATCGATGCGCAAGGCCGGCATGAACGCGCAGAACGCCAAGCCCTCGGCGCTGCCCGGCCTGTCGCCGGTCACCCATGCCTACGTCGAGAAGCTGCATGCCCTGGCCTGCGTGCTGGAAGATGTGGAAGACCAGCCAGGTGTCATGGCCTCGCTGGACCGCACCGTGCCCGTACTGAAGGACCACACCCTGCCCGCCGGCACCAGCGTCCAGCAGTGGGCCGCACAGCGTGCCCTGGACCCGGCCAGGATCGTCCGCCTCAACCCCGCCCTGGCGGGCGGTGGGCGCGTCTCGTCCGGCACCACCCGCGTGCTGGCGCCGGTCTCGGCCGCCAGCGCGACCGTGGCGGACACCGCCACCGCACTGGTGGCCAGTAGCGTACCTGTTGCCGCCGCCTCGCCAACGCCACAGGTCGCCAAGACCGTGGCCGCGATCGCCGATCGTCCGCGCAGTCGTCGCCACACCGTGCGGGATGGTGAATCGGCCTGGACCATCGCCCGCCGCTATGGCATGCCGGTCAAGGCGCTACTGTCGCTGAACGGCCTGAGCGGCAGCAGCGTGCTGAAGCCGGGCGCCGTGCTGCGCGTGGAGGACTGAGTCCGGCGCGGCACCGCCGCGCCCTGCCCGCCCCTTTGTTCTGGAGAGCCGAGCCCACGCTCGGCTTTTTTAATGCCTGCGCCCAGCAGGCGCAGTCGAGCATGGCTCGACGCTACGCATCGGAAGGCACAAAAAAGGCCCGGCATTGCCGGGCCTCTCTCATGGGTGCCGCCGCGAGGCTTACAGGTTCGCTTCGGTGGTCTGGATCATGAACTTCTTGCGCATCGCTTCGATGTAGGCCTTGGCTGCGGCCATGCCGTCGATCTGGCTCAGCTGTTCCTTCAGCTGCTTCTGCTGCTCTGCAGTCACTTCCTTGATGTCGCCCGGATTGACCTTGTTCACCGCGAACAGCAGCGCGTGGCCATTGACGTCGACCTTGCCATAGCTCGGCTTGCCTTCAGCCGGCACCGGCGCACTGAAGATCGCGCGGTTGATTTCCGGGGTCGGCACCGGCTGGCTGCGCGGCAGGCCCGGCATCGGGCTCAGCTGCAGCTTCTCGCTGGCGGCCAGCGACTGCAGGGTGGCGCCCGCCTTCAGCTTGGCCAGGATGGCATCGGCCGCCTTGTCGCTGGCCTGGCGCTGGCGATCAGCACGGATCGCAGCGATCACCTGGTCACGGGCCTTGTCCAGCGGCAGGGCCTGTTCCGGGGTGTGTGCAGCCACACGGATGACCACGCTGTGGTTGGTCGCGCCGCCCAGGGCGATCGGGTCACTGGCGGTACCGTCCTGCACCAGCACGTCGGAGAAGGCGGCACGCAGCACGGCCGGGTCAGCGGCGATGCCGCTGGCGGTCGCGCGGGTGATCGGGCCCAGGGTCTGCAGCGGCAGGTTCACTTCCTTGGCGGCGGAAGCCAGGTCGCTCGGGCTCTTGTTGATGGCATCGACCAGGCGACCGGCCAGTTCGTTGAAGCCGCGCTCGCCGTCGGCCTTCAGCTGCTCGGCAGCCAGGGTGTCACGCACTTCCTCGAACGACTTGCCCTGGCCACCGCGCACAGCGGCCACCTTGATGATGTGGTAACCGAACTCGGTCTTGACCGGGCCGATCACGTCACCGGCCTTGGCCGCAAACAGCGCGTCCTCGAACGGCTTGACCATCGCACCGCGCTCGACCCAGCCCAGGTCACCGCCCTGGTCCTTGGAGCCCGGATCTTCCGAATTGGCCTTGGCCAGCGCAGCGAAGTCGGCACCGGCCGCCTTGGCTTCGGCAGCGATCCTGTTCGCCTTGGCTTCGGCGCCGTCACCGGTGATCAGGATGTGCGAGGCCTGACGCTGCTCCGGCGAGGTGAACTTTGCCTTTTCCTCTTCATAGCGCTTGCGCAGGGTCGCTTCATCGGCCGGGGTCGGTGCCGGCAGGTTCGCACCGTTGATCTCGACGTACTCCAGCGACACGCTCTCGGCCTGGCGGAAATCCTTGCCGTGGCTGTCGTACCACTTCTTGATCTGATCGTCGGTGACCGGCGCGGTATCGGCCGGTACGGGCGGCAACGCGGCCAGCTCGACGTCGCGGGTTTCGCCCAGCAGCTTCAACAGGCGCTCGGTCTCGGCCTGGGTGACGAAGCCGGAGCTCTGCAGGCCCGATGGGATCACCGACTGCTGCAGGCTCTCACGCACCAGTTCCTGGAACTGGGTCGGGGTACGCGGCGGATTGCCACCGGCCAATGCCAGCCGGTAGTTGTTCTCGTTGAACTTGCCGTTCGAATCGAGGAACGCCGGCATGGTCGCGATGTATTCGCGCACAGCGCCGTCGCCGATCACCACGCCCGCCTGTTCACCGACCAGGCGCACGACCTGTTCGTCGATCAGCTGATCGAGCACGGCCATCTTGTTCTCGGTGCTCTCGAACGCGCGCGGGTCGAAGTTGTCGCCCTGCTGCTGGCGCTCACGCATGCGCTCCTGCTCGAAACGCGTACGGAAATCCTGCGAGCTGATCTCATGGTGCTGCCACAGCATGCGCACCGGCCACCACGACGGCGCCGAACGCCACCAGGTGGGCGGCGCGGAAACCTTGGCCACGTTCTGTGCGCCAACGCCACCGAGGTAGCTGTTGTCGATCACGAACAGGAACGGAATCATCAGCAGCCCCAGGATCACGGTGACGATCCAGCCTGAGGTCTTGTCGCGGAGTTTCTGCAGCATGGTGAGGAATCACAAGGCCTGATTGGCGAGCCCGGCAGTGTAACCCGCTTCGCCGCAGGGACCAAAAGCAGCACCGACGCGGCCCGCGCCCACTTGCGCAGGCACGCACCATCAGTGCATCGGCCAACTCCATCCTGGCGCAAAGAAAAAGCCCCCGGCTTGCGCCGAGGGCTTTTAGAGTTGGCGGAGCGGACGGGACTCGAACCCGCGACCTCCGGCGTGACAGGCCAGCATTCTAACCAGCTGAACTACCGCTCCGCGCTTGAACTTTGCAGGTGCCCAGTATATCCGAAGACTCGCTGGAAACCCAGCCCGATGAACACTTTTTTCAAAGTTTTTTCACAGGGGCTTAAGAAGTCTGCAATGGCGGAGCGGACGGGACTCGAACCCGCGACCTCCGGCGTGACAGGCCAGCATTCTAACCAGCTGAACTACCGCTCCGTTCTTGCAAAGACTTTTCGCCTTCCTCCCGAACCTCTCGGTGAGAAGACAAGGCCCCCAGCCTTGAACCGGGGGCCTGGATGTACTGGCGGAGCGGACGGGACTCGAACCCGCGACCTCCGGCGTGACAGGCCAGCATTCTAACCAGCTGAACTACCGCTCCGCGTTGTTACCTTTTTGCTTTCAGCCGGCCTGGACCGGGGAGAAAACAAAGCCTCCAGCTTTTGGCCGGAGGCCTCGTTGAATGGCGGAGCGGACGGGACTCGAACCCGCGACCTCCGGCGTGACAGGCCAGCATTCTAACCAGCTGAACTACCGCTCCACACTCAAACTTTTACCGCGGTGCTGTGGTGGGTGCTGAGGGTTTCGAACCCCCGACCCTCTCCGTGTAAAGGAGACGCTCTACCGCTGAGCTAAGCACCCCAGCGAGCCGCTTAGTTTACAGCATCCTTCAGGGCCTTGCCAGCCTTGAACGACGGATTCTTCGAAGCAGCGATCTTGATGGTGTCGCCGGTCTTCGGGTTGCGGCCGGTGCGGGCAGCACGGTCGCGGACCTGGAAGGTACCGAAGCCAACCAGGGTGACCGCATCGCCGTCCTTCAGCGCCTTGGTGATGGCAGCAACGACGGCATCGACAGCGCGGCTGGACTCTGCCTTGGTCAGGTCGGCAGCTTCAGCAACGGCATCGATCAATTCGGTCTTGTTCATTCTCTACAACTCCTTTGGCGGTGGGTTCCGCTTATTCGACAGGGAAGCAACCGCACGCCATCTGCATGCGGCCGCCATGTGGAAACGGTTCGCCGAATTCCAGCGATCACCAGACTGCGACCACTCATTCGCGAGTGCTGCTTTTATACCAGTGGCCCTACCCCCACGCAAGCTGGAAAGCCAGCAACGACGCGGGTTTCGGGCCATTGGACAGCGCGCGTCAATGCTTGACGCGCGCGTTTCCACTCGGTTTGGCCTTGCTGCGCACCGTGACACGCTGCGCACTCTTGCGCGCCTTCTTCGGTGCCAACGGACGCTCCAGCGCCAGGTCCAGGACTTCTTCGATGTACTTCACCGGCACGATCTTCAGGTCGCGGGTGACGTTGGCCGGGATGTCGGCCAGGTCCTTGCGGTTCTCTTCCGGGATGATGACCGTGCGGATGCCGCCACGCAGTGCAGCCAGCAGCTTCTCCTTCAGGCCACCGATGGCAGTGACGCGACCACGCAGGGTGATCTCGCCGGTCATCGCCACATCGGCGCGCACCGGCACCCTGGTCAGCATCGACACCAGCGAGGTGACCATCGCCGCGCCGGCACTCGGGCCATCCTTCGGCGTGGCGCCATCGGGCACGTGCAGGTGTACGTCGTGCTTCTGCAGGAAGTCGCTGTCGATGCCGAAGCCGACCGCGCGCGAACGCACCACCGACAGCGCCGCCGACGCCGATTCCTTCATCACGTTGCCGAGCTGGCCGGTCAGGATCAGCTGGCCCTTGCCCGGCACCAGGGTCGATTCGATCTGCAGCAGGTCGCCACCGACTTCGGTCCAGGCCAGGCCGGTGACCAGGCCGATTTCATTCTCTTCCTCGGCACGGCCGAAGTCGAAGCGACGCACGCCCAGGTACTTGTCCAGGTTCTTGCTGGACACGCTCACCAGCGCCTTCTTCTTCGCGCCCTTCTTCGCCTTCGCTGCCGGCTGCGGGCCAGCCAGCGCGATCTCCTTCACCACCTTGCGGCAGATCTTGGCGATCTCGCGTTCCAGGTTGCGCACGCCCGATTCACGCGTGTAGTAGCGCACGATGTCCTGGATGGCATCACTGCCGATCTCCAGCTCTTCCGGCTGCAGACCGTTGGCCTTGACCTGCTTCGGCACCAGGTAGCGGGTCGCGATGTTGAGCTTCTCGTCCTCGGTGTAGCCGGGGATGCGGATCACTTCCATGCGGTCCAGCAGCGGGCCGGGAATGTTGAGCGAGTTCGAGGTCGCCACGAACATCACTTCGGACAGGTCCAGGTCCACTTCCAGGTAGTGGTCGTTGAATGCGTTGTTCTGCTCCGGATCGAGCACTTCCAGCAGCGCCGAAGACGGATCGCCACGGAAGTCCATCGACATCTTGTCGATCTCGTCGAGCACGAACAGCGGGTTCTTGCTGCCGACCTTGTTGAGGTTCTGCACGATGCGGCCCGGCATGGAACCGACGTAGGTACGGCGGTGGCCACGGATTTCGGCCTCGTCGCGAACGCCGCCCAGCGACATGCGCACGAACTTGCGGTTGGTGGCCTTGGCAATGGACTGGCCCAGCGAGGTCTTGCCCACGCCCGGCGGCCCGACCAGGCACAGGATCGGGCCCTTCATCTGCTTCACGCGCGACTGCACCGCCAGGTATTCAAGGATGCGCTCCTTGACCTTCTCCAGGCCGTAGTGGTCGGCATCGAGCGTATCCTGCGCGACCTTCAGGTCCTTGCGCACCTTGCTGCGCTTCTTCCACGGCACGCCCAGCAGCCACTCCAGGTAGTTGCGCACGACGGCGGCTTCGGCCGACATCGGCGACATCTGCTTGAGCTTGTTCAGTTCGTTGCGCGCCTTGGCTTCAACCGCCTTCGGCATGCCGGCCTCGGCAATCTTGCGGGCCAGTTCTTCCAGCTCGCCCGGCGCGTCGTCCAGGTCACCCAGTTCCTTCTGGATAGCCTTCATCTGTTCGTTGAGGTAGTACTCGCGCTGGCTCTTCTCCATCTGCGACTTCACGCGGCCGCGGATGCGCTTCTCCATCTGCTGCACGTCGATCTCGCCGTCGACCAGGCCGACCAGCATCTCCAGGCGGTCACCGACGGCCAGCGTTTCCAGCAGGCGCTGCTTGTCGGCCAGGCGCACGCTGATGTGCGCAGCGATGGTGTCGGCCAGGCGCGCCGGCTCATCGATGCCCGACAGCGTCTGCAGCAGCTCCGGCGGCAGCTTGCGGTTGGTCTTCACGTACTGCTCGAACAGCGACATCAGCGAGCGGGCAATCGCCTCGACCTCGCGCGCCTCGCGCTCGTCGGTGGCGTCGATCTCCACGGCCTGGCCATGCAGCGAGCCGTCGCGCTCGTCGACGTGGGCGACCTGCACGCGCGACAGGCCTTCAACCAGCACCTTGATGGTGCCGTCGGGCAGCTTCAGCAGCTGCAGCACCTGCGCCAGCGTGCCGACCTGGTAGAGGTCGGCCGCATGCGGGTCGTCGGTCTCGGCCGACTTCTGCGCCAGCAGCAGGATGCGCTTGTCCGCCTCCATTGCCTGTTCGAGCGCGTGCATGGACTTGTCACGGCCGACGAACAGCGGGATGACCATGTGCGGGAACACCACTACGTCGCGCAGCGGCAGGACCGGCAGGTCGAGGGTTTCACTTGGGGAACGGGCCATGGGGGCTCCAGGGAAGGGGGAAAACCGCCTCCGGGAGGGCATCTTCCGGAGACAAAAAAAGCCGATGGCCCCGTTATGGGGCCATCGGCTTTCAGATGCAAGGCATTCCTTTAAAATCCTTTCCAATCAACAACCTGGAAGGATCACTCGGCGCCTGCGGCCTTCTGTTCAGGGGCCGCCGGGGTCTGGTAGATCAGGTACGGCTCGGACTTGTGCTCGATCACCGATTCGTCCACGACCACCTTGCTGACGTTCTCCTGCGACGGCAGGTCATACATGGTGTCCAGCAGGACCGATTCGACGATGGTGCGCAGGCCACGGGCGCCGGTCTTGCGCTTGAGCGCCTTCCTGGCGATGGCCGACAACGCGTCCGGACGGAACTCCAGTTCCACGTTTTCCATCTCGAACAGCTTCTTGAACTGCTTGGTGATGGCGTTCTTCGGCTCGGTCAGGATCTTGATCAGGGCCGGCTCGTCCAGCTCCTCCAGGGTCGCGACCACCGGCAGGCGGCCGACGAACTCGGGAATCAGGCCGAACTTGATCAGGTCTTCCGGCTCGACTTCCGCCAGCACCTTGCCCACTTCCTGCTTGCGCTCGCTGCTCTTCACCTTGGCGCCGAAGCCGATGCTGCCGACGTCGGTGGAACGCGCCTGGATCACCTTGTCCAGCCCGGCGAACGCGCCGCCGCAGATGAACAGGATGTTCTTGGTGTCCACCTGCAGGAATTCCTGCTGCGGGTGCTTGCGGCCGCCCTGCGGCGGAACGCTGGCCACGGTACCTTCGATCAGCTTCAGCAGGGCCTGCTGCACGCCTTCGCCGGACACATCGCGGGTAATCGACGGGTTCTCGCTCTTGCGCGAGATCTTGTCGATTTCATCGATGTAGACGATGCCCTGCTGCGCCTTCTCGACGTCGTAGTCGCACTTCTGCAGCAGCTTCTGGATGATGTTCTCCACGTCCTCGCCCACGTAACCGGCTTCGGTCAGCGTGGTGGCGTCGGCCATGGTGAACGGCACGTTGAGCAGGCGGGCCAGGGTCTCGGCCAGCAGCGTCTTGCCCGAACCGGTCGGGCCGACCAGCAGGATGTTCGACTTCGCCAGTTCGACGTCGTCGTTCTTCTGCCGGCTCTCGATGCGCTTGTAGTGGTTGTACACGGCCACTGCCAGCGTGCGCTTGGCACGGTTCTGGCCGATCACGTACTGGTCAAGGACCTCGAGGATCTCGCGCGGCTTGGGCAGCGAACTGCGCGCCGACTGCGCCTTTTCCTCAAGTTCCTCACGGATGATGTCGTTGCACAGCTCCACGCACTCATCGCAGATGAACACGCTCGGACCCGCAATCAGCTTGCGCACTTCATGCTGGCTCTTGCCGCAGAAAGAGCAGTAGAGGATCTTGCCGGTGTCCGTGGAACGACCTTGGCGGTCTTCGCTCATGCTTCGCTTACCCAGTTACCCCACCCGCTGAACGGGGGTTCGATTCGAGAATAGCACAGGGCCGAGGGGACACCAGTCCCACCCGACCCTGCAGGAACGAGGCCTCCCTGGCCCCGTGAAGGCCGGTCAACCGGCCTGGATCGACTCATCCGGACGACGCTCCAGGACCTGATCGACCAGACCGTAGGCCTGCGCCTCGAAGGCGCTCTTGAAGTTGTCGCGCTCGGTATCACGGGCGATCGTCTCCAGCGACTGGCCGGTGTGCTTGGCCAGCACCTCGTTCAGGCGCGAACGCAGGGTCAGGATCTCGCGCGCGTGGATGTCGATGTCGGTGGCCTGGCCCTGGTAGCCACCCAGCGGCTGATGGATCATCACGCGCGAGTTCGGCAGCGCATAGCGCTTGCCGGCTTCGCCCGCGGCCAGCAGCAGGGCGCCCATCGAGGCGGCCTGGCCGATGCAGGTGGTGCTCACATTCGGCTTGATGTACTGCATGGTGTCGTAGATCGCCATGCCGGCGGTGACCACGCCACCCGGCGAGTTGATGTAGATGTTGATGTCCTTTTCCGGGTTTTCCGATTCCAGGAACAGCAACTGCGCCACCACCACGTTGGCCATGTGATCGTCGATCGGGCCCACGAGGAAGATCAGGCGCTCCTTCAACAGGCGCGAATAGATGTCGTAGGCACGCTCGCCGCGGCTGGTCTGCTCGACCACCATCGGAACCAGGTTCAGGGCTTTGGTTCGGTTGTCCATTACGTGAGGTACCTATCTTGGGGGGCAACAACCCCGCGCCGGCAAAGGCGCGGGGCATCCGGTGATCCGCCCGGGCTTACTGGCGGATCGCGTCCTGGAACGACAGCTTCTCTTCGGTGTGCTGGGCACGCTCGGCGATCCAGTCGATCACCTGCTCTTCCATCACACGGTTCTGCAGGCCAGACATCAACTGGGGGTCGTTGCGGTACATCTCAATGACCTGCTCCGGCTCTTCGTAGGTCGAAGCGATCAGACGCATCGTTTCATTCAGGCGCTTGGCTTCCAGGCGCAGGTCGTTGATGCGGGCCACTTCACCGACCAGCAGGCCGACCAGCACGCGCTTGGCGGCAGCGTCCTTGAAGCCTTCGTGGGCATCGGCCGGGATCTCGCCGACGTTCTGGCCGTTACGGCGCAGCTGCTCGACCTGCTGGGCCAGCATGGCGCGGGCTTCGTTTTCGACCAGGCGCGGCGGCATTTCGACCGAGGAGTAGGCCGCGATCAGCTGCTCGCCCACTTCGCGGCGCAGGCGGTTCATCAACGCACCCTTCAGCTCGCGCTCCAGGTTGGCGCGGATGTCGCTGCGGAACTGCTCCACATCGCCGCCCTTCACGCCGAAGCTCTTGATGAAGGCTTCGTCGACCGCCGGCACGACCGGCTCGGAGACCTCGGTGACCTTGACGGTGACCTGCACGGTCTTGCCGGCCAGCACCGGCACGCGCCAGTCAGCCGGGAACTCGACGTCCAGGGTCTTCTCTTCGCCCTTGGCCAGGCCGACCAGGCCCTTCTCGATGGTGTCGAACATCATGCCCTGGCCGAGCACGATCGAACCCTTCTCGGTGCCCTCGGCCGGCAGGCGCTCTTCGCCGGCCTGCGACCAGGTTTCCACCGCGACCAGGTCACCGTCCTGCGCGCCACGGCTGACCGGGGCCCAGGTACGACGCTGGTTCTGCAGGTTCTCGATCATCTGGTCGATGTCGGCGTCGGTGATCTCGGCGGTATGGCGCACGACGGTCAGCTTGCTGACGTCGATGTCGCCGAAGTCCGGCACCACTTCCACGGTGGCCACGAAGGAGAACTCACCCTCGTCGCCCTTGTCGATGCGCGGGCTGCCGACGATGCGCAGGTCGTGCTCGCGCACGGCCGCATCGAAGGTTTCGCGCAGCAGGCCGTCCAGCGCCTCGCCACGGACCTGCGCGCCGAAGCGCTGCTCGATCACCTTGGCCGGCACCTTGCCCGGGCGGAAACCCTTGATGCGGGTGGTACGGGCGATTTCGCCGAGGCGGCCGGCGATGTGGCTCTGCAGACGCTCTTCCGGCAGCGAGAAGCTCAGGCGGCGTTCCAGGTTGCCGGTGGATTCGATCGAAGCTTGCATGTTGACTCCTGCCACCGGTGGCCCAGGCCCCCGGCTCGATGATTGGGATGAAACGGTTGTAAGGACGCGACGTCTGGGACGCGCCTGCTTGCCGCAGCCCTTTAGTTTCGCCCAATTCGGCTTGCACTGCCAGCGCGTGCCGGTCAAGGGGGCGCAGATGGCCCGATCAGGGCGGGGACAGGCCGGCACTGGTGCGAAAGGGGGGACTCGAACCCCCACGCCTTGCGGCACTGGAACCTAAATCCAGGGCGTCTACCAATTCCGCCACTTTCGCGTGGCCGGCGCAGGTGTTCATTGTCGCAGGCGATGGCGGGAAGCGGAAGGCCTGCACAAAACTGAACATGGCAATGGTGCGCAGCCCGCGCGTTGAACCACCCCGGCGAGCGCAAGCTCATCCGGGGTGGCGGGGTTCACTGCTGCGGCCTGGCCTTGGCCGACGCCGTATCGGCACCCTGCCCGGCTGCAGGATCCACCTTGCGGATCTCCACGCCCCCGTCGCCGGTGCGCCGCAGGGCCGCCGGCTCCGGCGTGGCCTTGCGCACATCCACCGAACCGTCCGCATTGCGCTGCACGTCCACCGCATCGGGCAGGGCCTCCCGCTCTGCCGGCTGAGCCGGCTGCATCTGCATGGCCTCACCGACCGGGCGCGCAGGAGCACTTTCAGTGCCAGCATCGCGTTCGACGGTCTGCGCGGGATTGTCGGCGGGCGCGCAGGCCGCCAGTGCCAGCAACGCGAAGGAAACCCACAGCGTGCGGTGCAATCGATTGATATGAGCCATCAACATCTTCCTTCGTGCATGCGCCGTCGGCGCGGAAGATCCATTGGGTGCGATGCAGGATGCGATGCGGTGAGATGCAGCGCACAGCATTGATAACACTGATGACGCGTATGACCCTGATTTCAGCATTGCTTCAGTCGATCCACGCCATGCGCGGATGAAATGCCCCCCAGCGAACAGGCAAGAAAAAAGCCACTTGGCGAACCAAGTGGGAAGCTGCCGCGCATTCGCGCCGCAGCCCCACGCTTTGCGCGGCAAAGCGCGGGCCCCACTTCATCAGCCGCCACATCCCTGCGGCTTCGCCGCGCCCCCTTGACTCAAGGGGGCTCCACTCCAGCCAGCACCGCTGGCATCTGCAGATGCCCCTCAGCGAACAGGCAAGAGAAAAGCCACTTGGCGAACCAAGTGGCTGTCGTCTGGTGGGCTGTCAAGGATTCGAACCTTGGACCTATTGATTAAGAGTCAACTGCTCTACCAACTGAGCTAACAGCCCGAAATCGGGGCGCGAATTATGACCCGATCCGCTCGGTGGGTGCAAGCACTTTTTTCAACGTGGTTGAAACCAGCACTGCGGGGCCCGCTCCTGCTGCAGATCCGCGCCGAACGGGTTCTGCAACGCGTGATCCATCGGAACGATGGGAGTCACACCTATAAGAAAAAAGCCACCTGGCGTACCAGGTGGCTTCTGTCTTGGTGGGCCGTCAAGGATTCGAACCTTGGACCTATTGATTAAGAGTCAACTGCTCTACCAACTGAGCTAACGGCCCGTGAAACTCAGACGCACATTGTAGCGTGCTTTCTGTTTATTGCAATACCGTTTCGGCTGCGCCGATGCGGTTGAATCAGTGGGGTGGCTGAGGGGATTCGAACCCCCGACCACCGGAATCACAATCCGGTACTCTAACCAACTGAGCTACAGCCACCACTGAAACTTTCGCTCCATCGCCGATACCACTGACGCCGGAACCTTGAACATTGCCTGGGGACTGTCACCGAAGTTGCGGTCCGCCGAAGCGAGTCCGATATTCTGGTGGAGTCCTTGCGCTTTTGCAAGCACTTCTTCACATCCGTCGATGCGATCCCGGCGCTCGCCAATGGCGCGCCCGACAGGAATCGAACCTGTAACCGCCGGCTTAGAAGGCCGGTGCTCTATCCAGTTGAGCTACGGGCGCCCGAACCGGAACGGTGTCCAATCCGACGTGGCGTGGGATTGGTCGGGGTAGAGGGATTCGAACCCCCGACATCCTGCTCCCAAAGCAGGCGCGCTACCAGACTGCGCTATACCCCGGTCTTGCAATCCCCTCGGGTTGGACCCGGGGAGTTGTTCATTGTCGCCAAGCGCGTTGGGAACTGTCAACGAAGGATGCACAGAACCCGGGCCTGCCACACCGCCGAAAGCAGTCATCGGCTATGCTCACGCCCATCGGCCGGATGGCCGTCCCGACCTTCATTCGCACGGAGAACACGCATGCGCAGCGGCAACCCGGCTCTTTCCGAGTCGACTTTCCTCGACCTCGCCAGTGGCTCGGTAGTGACCAGCCCCGACCAGGTCATGACCCTCAACGGCACCGCCAACAAGACCGGCATCCTGCTGCTGTTGACCGTGCTGACCGCGGCGTTCGCCTGGAGCCAGGCGGTCGACGAGTACGGCCAGATTTCCGGCAGCGCGAGCCTGTACGCCATCGGCGGCGCGATTGGCGGCCTGGTGCTGGCACTGATCACCATCTTCAAGAAGGAATGGTCGCCGGTCACCGCGCCGATGTACGCGCTGGTCGAAGGCCTGTTCCTGGGCGCCGTGTCGGCCCTGTTCAACATGAAGTATCCGGGCATCGTGTTCCAGGCGGTGCTGCTGACCTTCGGCACCCTGGCCGCCCTGCTGTTCGCATACCGCAGCGGCCTGATCAAGGCCACCGAGAACTTCAAGATGGGCGTGGTGGCCGCCACCGGCGGCATCGCCCTGCTCTACCTGGCCTCGTTCGTGCTGGGCTTCTTCAACATCAACGTGCCGGTGATCCACGACTCCAGCTGGCTGGGCATTGCCTTCAGCCTGTTCGTGGTGGTCGTGGCCGCGCTGAACCTGGTGCTGGACTTCGATTTCATCGAGACCGGCGTGGCTCAGCGCGCGCCGAAGTACATGGAGTGGTATGGCGCATTCGGCCTGATGGTGACCCTGGTCTGGCTGTATGTGGAGTTCCTGCGCCTGCTGTCGAAGATCCAGCAGCGCTGAACCAGGCAGAGCCATGAACGACAAAGGGCGCCTTCGGGGCGCCCTTTTCTCTTTGTAACGCGTGGCTGCATTTCCCGGCTAGCCAGCCACCCCAGCCTGTGCAGCGTAGTGCGCCGCAAGGTGTTCGACCAGCGCTCGCACCTTGGGCGCGAGCGCACGTGCATGCGGGTACAACGCGAAGTAGCGCCGCTGGCCGGCATGCCAGGCCGGCAGCACGCGGATCAGACGACCGGCGCGCAGATCCTCCTGCACGGTCAGCGCGGTGAACAGGCTGATGCCCATTCCGGCCAGCGCGGCGGCGTACAGCGCGGGCGTGGCATCCACGCGCAGGCGCTGCCCGGCTTCAACGCTCACGCTGGCGCCGCGCGGTCCCTGCAACCGCCAGGGCGGCATTGACGGCGTGGGACTGAAACCCAGCAGCGTGTGCTGCTCAAGATCCACGGCGTGCCGTGGCAGGCCATGGCGCGCCAGGTAGACCGGTGCGGCGACCAGGATGCGCGGGCAGCTGGCCAGCTCGCGCGCAACCAGCTGGCTGTCCGGCAATGAAGCTGCAATGCGCAGCGCCAGGTCGAAACCACCACCGACCACATCCACCACCTGATCATCCGCCGACAGGTCCAGCGTGACCTGCGGGTAACGCTGCAGGAACGAGGGCAGCCAGTGGGGCAGCTCCTGGCTGGCCACCACCTGCGGCACGCTGATCCGCACGCTGCCGCTGGGCTGCGCCTGCCCGGCGCGAGCACGATCATCCGCCTCCTGCAGGCGGTCCAGCAGCGTTGCCGCCTCGCGGTAGTAATCGCGCCCGGCCTCGGTCAATGACAGCCGACGGCTGTTGCGATCGAGCAGGCGTACCTGCAGGTGCTCTTCCAGCTGCCGCAGTTGCCGCGACATCGCCGAGTGGGTGGTCCCCAGGCGCTCGGCGGCCGCAGTGAAACTGCCCGCGTCAACGATGGCGCGCAGCGCACGCAGGGCGGCGAAGTGATCCATCGGCGGGTAGCTCCACGTGGCGGGGCCCACGGCATGCGGGCCCCGCCAGCTTATCAAGCGCCGTCACCGGCCTTGCGTACCGGCAGCGCGAGGATCGCGTCGGTGCTCATGACATCGCCGAAGGCGTCTTCGATCTGCGCCAGCGAGGCCTCATGCAGCGCGCGATGGCCGATGCGACGGCCGCCGGCCAGATCCAGATCGCGGCTGGCGCTGGCATCGGACGAGACGATCACCCGGTAGCCGCGCGGAGCCGCTGCCGCGTCGCGCGCAGCACCGGCCACGCAGGCGTGGGTCTGCAGGCCGGTGACGATCAGGGTGTCGATGCCGGCGTTCTTCAGCATCGGGTCGAGCACCGCAGCGGACGCGCCGGCGAATACGCTGACATTGTCCTTCTGCACCACGGTCTCGCCCTGGCGCGGCTGCAGGTCGCGATGGAAGGCGGCATTGACGCTGCCCTGCGCGAACAAGGGTGCGCCGGCCGGCAGCACGTGCTGGACATGGATCACGCGGATGCCGTGGGCATCGGCGAATTCGACTACCCGCCTGGCCTGGCGCAGTGCGGCCTCGCCATCGGGAATGACCATGCGGCCACCCGCAAAGCCTGGTACGGCCTTGGCATCGAAGTACTCGTTCTGGAAGTCGATCACCAGCACGGCAGTCTTCGCCGCATCCAGCGAGGTCGCGACCGGCGCACCCGCCATATGGCGGATGGTGGGATGGGCCGGCTCGGCAGCAGCAAGCGGGAGGGTGGCGGTCATGCCGATCAGGCTGGCCAGGCCGAAGGCGGTGAGGTTCATGTTCAAGCTCCGGTGCATTGGGAAGTGGGCACAGGATGCCGATCACATTACGCACGAACCAGCCGCCCAGCGGCACATGATCTGTGCGATATACGCACAGAAAATCCCCTGTAGAGCCACCCCATGGGTGGCTGCGGACCGTAGGTGCCCGTCATCCACGCATGGCGTGGATCTACCGAGCCAGCCCACAACGCAACGGGGCGCCCGAAGGCGCCCCGCTGTAGATCCAACCGAGGTCGGCCGGCCGCTTACAGGCGGCTGGCGATGGCCTGGGCAAAGCTCATGGTGGTACCGGTGCCACCCAGGTCGCCGGTCAGCGAGTCCTTGGCTTCCATGGTCGCCACGATGGCCTTGCGCAGGCGCTCGGCATTCTCCGGCTGGCCGATGTGGTCCAGCATCTGCGCGGCCGCCAGCAGCAGCGCACACGGATTGGCCTTGCCCTGGCCGGCGATGTCCGGCGCGGTGCCGTGCACGGCTTCGAAGATCGCCGCGTCCTTGCCGATGTTGGCACCCGGAGCCAGGCCCAGGCCGCCGACCAGGCCGGCGCACAGGTCGGAGATGATGTCGCCGAACAGGTTGGTGGTGACGATCACATCGAACTGTTCCGGACGCATCACCAGCTGCATGCAGCAGTTGTCGACGATCATTTCCTGGAACTCGATGTCCGGGTACTGCGCGGCGACTTCACGGGCGACATTCAGGAACAGGCCCGAGGTCGACTTGATGATGTTGGCCTTGTGCACGGCGGTGACCTTCTTGCGGCCGGTGCTCTTGGCCAGCTCGAAGGCGTAGCGCACGATGCGCTCGGAGCCCTTGCGGGTGATGCGGGTGCCGGAGAAGGCGGTCTCGCCATCGGCCGACACTTCCTGGCCTTCGGCCAGGTAGGCACCTTCGGTGTTCTCACGGACGGTGATCAGGTCGACGTTGTCGAAACGCGACTTGGTGTTCGGGAAGGTGTGGGCCGGACGCACGTTGGCGTACAGGTCGAAGTGACGGCGCAGGCTGACGTTGATCGAGGTGAAGCCACCGCCGACCGGGGTGGTCAGCGGGCTCTTCAGCGCGACCTTGTTGCGCGCGATCGATTCCAGGGTCACCGCCGGCATCAGGTCGCCGTGCTTTTCCAGGGCCACCAGGCCGGCGTCGGCGTCTTCGTACTCCAGGCCAGTCTTGAGCTGGTCGAGCACGAACAGGGTGGCGTCCATGATTTCCGGGCCAATGCCGTCGCCGCGGATGACCGTAATTTTCTGCGTCATTGATCGATGTTCCGAACAGGGGGAAAAACGCCGTCCGGACGTGCCCGGAAACGCCGGCGCAAAGGAAGTTTCACCGGCAATTATGCCTGAGCCGGGGCCGAGGTCCCAAATAGACCATGGTCCCAGTCCCCGGCTCAGGCAGAATTGCCCGCGCATCCCGCCTTAACCCTGCGCCTGTCGGCGCGCCCCCTTGAACAACAAGGGGGCTCCTGGACTGTTGGATTGCGGGGAAGGCCCCCTTGCAGGTCCGGTAGTGCCGGCCGCTGGCCGGCAACCTCGGCCATGTGGGGTTCAGGAAATGCCGGCCAGCGGCCGGCACTTCCGGAGCACTCAGTGCTCGTGCGCGGCTGGCGCGGCGGCGCCGCTTTCCAGCTGGTCGAGGAAGTCGACCGCGCGGCGCAGGTGCGGGATCACGATGGAGCCGCCCACCACCAGGCCGACCGAGAAGGTCTCGAAGAACTCCTCGCGGGTCACCCCGGCGTCCTTGCACTGGGCCACGTGGTAGCTGATGCAGTCGTCGCAGCGCAGCACCATCGAGGCCACCAGGCCCAGCAGCTCCTTGGTCTTCACGTCCAGCGCGCCGGCCTGGTAGGTCTGCGTATCCAGCGCGAAGAAGCGGCGCACCACCTGGTTCGGTTCGCCCAGGATGCGCTCGTTCATGCGCTTGCGGAACTCGGTGAACTCGGCGATGCGGTCCTTGCTGCCGTCGTCGGCCGCGCTCATGCCTGGCCCTGCCCGGCCAGCAGCGGCTCGAGCTTGCCTTCACGGTGCAGGGCCATCATGTCGTCGTAGCCGCCGACATGGACGTCGCCGACGAAGATCTGCGGCACGCTGGTGCGGCGGGTCAGCGCCATCATCTTCTCGCGCTCGGCCGGGTCCAGGTCGATGCGGACCTCGGTCCACTGCTGGCCCTTGCTCTTCAGGAAGTTCTTGGCGGCCACGCAATACGGGCAGACGGCAGTGGAATAGATGGTGATGGCGGGGGCACCGCCGGCGGTCTGGGCTGTCACGGGAAACTCCACGATGGATCGACGGTCTACATATGGTACCGGTGCGCTGGAATTTCCACGCCACGGCCGCAACACTGTGGATTAACGAATGGTTGCCCCCCGCCCTGCCACGCTTGGCGCGCCCCGCCCGAGGACCTTCTGCTTGCGAGCCCTGCTGCTGACTACCGCCGTCACCCTGGCCCTGGCCATGCCGCTGGCCCAGGCCCAGGAGAAGCTGCCCGACATCGGCTCTTCGGCCGGCGAGCTGCTGACCCCGGCCCGCCAGGCCGAGTACGGCGCGATGATGCTGCGCGAGCTGCGCAACTACGGCTACCTGCTGGAAGATCCGCTGGTCAACGACTGGCTGCAGACCATGGGTACCCGGCTCGGCTCCAACAGTGACCAGCCGCGGCAGCCGTACACCTTCTTCGTGATGAACGACCGCCAGATCAACGCCTTCGCCACGCTGGGCGGCTACATCGGGGTCAATGCCGGACTGGTGCTGACCGCCGAGCGCGAGGACGAGGTCGCTGCGGTGCTGTCCCACGAAATCGCCCACGTCACCCAGCAGCACGTGCTGCGCGGTGTCGAGCGCGCCCAGCGCGACCAGATCCCGATCCTGCTGGGCATGCTGGCGGCGGTAGTGGCCGCCCAGGCCAGCAACAGCACGTCGTCCGGCAACGCGACGATGGCCGCGATCAGCTCGGGCATGGGCCTGATGCAGCAGCGGCAGATCAACTACACCCGCTCCAACGAGTCCGAGGCCGACCGCCTGGGCATCCGCACCCTGTCGCGCAGCGGCTACGACGTGGATGCCATGGCCGGCTTTTTCGAGCGGATGTCGGCAGCCATGCGCGGCAACGAAGGCGGCTACAGCGTGCCCGAGTTCCTGCGCACCCACCCGGTCAACATCACCCGCATCAGCGAGGCCAAGTCCCGCGCCGAGCAGATGAAGAAGGATACGGTGCTGCTGACCACCAGCACCCCCACCGGCGAGCGCAAGGAGCGGGTGGACCCGGCCGATCCCAGCCTCGGCGAGCCGCTGCTGCGCGGCAACAACCCGCTGCTGCCCGGCAGTGTGCTGCGCCTGCCGATCGGCCAGCTCAACCGTGGCGCCAGCGGTGACTTCGAGTGGGCGCGTGAGCGCCTGCGCGTGCTCAGCGCGGACTCCCCCCCCGAGCTGGAGCGCGAGTACGCCGACCTGGCCAAGCGGCAGAAGGACGGCCTCAACGATGCGCAGCGCTACGGCCAGGCGCTGGCGGTGATGCGCGGTGGCCGTGCCGGTGCCGGCCAGGCCCGGCAGACCCTGGCCGGCCTGCTGCAGAGCCACCCCGGCAACCTGTGGCTGGCGCTGGGCCTGGGCGAGGCGGAGTCGCGCGCAGGCCAGGTGGCCCAGGCCAACAGCCGCTTCGAGCAGCTGCTGCGCGAACACCCCAACAGCCGCCCGGTGGCACTGACCTATGCCGAGATCCTGAACGAACAAGGCAGCCGCGAAGCCGGCCAGCGTGCGCAGGCGATGCTGCGCCCCCTGCTGTCGCAAAGCGGTAACGATCCGGTCTTCCAGCAGCGTTTCGCCCGCGCCAGCGAGCTGGCTGGCGACAGCGTGCGCGCCAGCGAGGCCTATGCCGAGGCCGCCTTCCTCAGCGGGCGGCCAGAACAGGCGCTGATGCAGCTGCAGGCGCTCAAGCGCAACCCGGCACTGGATTACATCGGCCGCGCGCGGGTTGACGCCCGCATCGAATCGATCACCCCGACAGTGCTGGAGCTGCGCCGGCAGGGCGTGCAGGACCCGGACCTGGACCGCCGCTGAGCACCGCATGACCGGCCGATGGCAATCCAGGCCGGTTCCGGCCGGGTAGTCACAAACATGTCATCAAACCGTAGTCTACTGGCACCACTCCAGTAACCGAGCCCTACGGTGTCCTCGTGCAGAAACGCATCCTGATCGTCGATGACGAGCCCGCGATCCGTGAAATGGTCGCCTTCGCCCTTCGCAAGGGCGATTACGAACCGGTCCACGCCGGCGATGCCCGGGAGGCCCAGACCGCGATCGCCGATCGCGTTCCCGACCTGATCCTACTGGACTGGATGCTGCCCGGCACCAGCGGCCTGGACCTGGCCCGCCGCTGGCGCAAGGAAACGCTGACCCGCGAAGTACCGATCATCATGCTGACCGCCCGCGGCGAAGAGAATGATCGCGTCGGTGGCCTCGAGGCCGGTGTCGATGACTATGTGGTCAAGCCGTTCTCGGCACGCGAACTGCTGGCCCGCATCCGAGCGGTCATGCGCCGCGCCCGCGAAGATGACGAGGACGGCAGCGTAGCCGTCGGCCCGATCCGTATCGACGGCGCCGCCCATCGCGTGTTCGCCAACGACCAGCCGGTGCCGATCGGCCCGACCGAATACCGTCTGCTGCATTTCTTCATGACCCATCCCGAGCGCGTCTACACCCGCGCGCAGCTGCTGGACCATGTATGGGGCGGCAGCGTGTACGTGGAGGAGCGCACCATCGACGTGCATATCCGCCGCCTGCGCAAGACGCTGGAGCCGTTCAACGCCGAGAACATGGTGCAGACCGTGCGCGGCGCCGGCTACCGCTTCTCCACTGCTACCTGAGTCTCGTCGTGCCGGCACCGCGCACCTGCGGGTGCCGGTGCCGGCAACTCTGCTATAACCCTCGGTTCACCCCAGTGAACCGCCGCACCTCAACGACGAGATCGCAATGCCCCGCCACATCCGCTCTGCCTGGTTGAAGACCCTGGCCACCGTTGCCGCGGTGCTGCTGTTCGCCGGACTGGTGGGGTGGTTCACGGGCCATCTGTGGTTGTGCATCGCACTGGGCGCGCTGGCGACCCTGGCCTGGCATTACTGGCGACTGCGCAGCGTTCTGCGCCGGCTGACCGCTCGCCAGCGCTGGGACACCGCCGAAGAAGGCACCGGCGTCTGGAACGAACTGGACCGCCTGCTGTACCGCAACCAGGTGGAAATGCGCGTGCGCAAGCGCCGCCTGCTGGACATGCTGCGCAGCTACCGCGCCGCTGCCGCCGCGCTGCCTGATGCCGTCGTCGTGCTGGATCGCAACAGCCAGCGCGTGCAGTGGTTCAACGAAGCGGCTACCGCCCTGCTCGGCCTGCACCATCCCGGCGACCTTGGCGAGGCCCTGGTCGAGCGCCTGCAGCCAATGCCGCTGGCGCACTGGCTGGCTGGTGGCCGCAATGCCGAGCCCATCCTGGACGTACCCTCGCCGGTCGATCCGGCGATCCGCCTGAACCTGCGCCTGATTCCCTATTCGTCGGACTACTGGCTGCTGATCGCGCGTGACGTCAGCAAGCTGCTGCGCCTGGAGCAGGTGCGGCGGGATTTCGTCGCCAACGTTTCACACGAACTGCGCACGCCGCTCACCGTGGTCCACGGCTACCTGGACATGATGGACCCGGAGGATTTCCCGGGAACCGGACCGATGCTGGAAGAAATGCGCAAGCAGAGCCAGCGCATGGCCCAGCTGGTGGAAGACCTGCTGACCCTGTCGCGCCTCGAATCGCAGGAACACAGCGAGGACGAGACCGTGGCCATGCAGCCGATGCTGGCCACCCTGCGCCGCGAAGCCGAAGCGCACAGCCAGGGCCGCCACCAGATCAGCATCGACGACCTGGCCGGCGTTGACCTTCAGGGCTCGACCAAGGAACTGCACAGCGCATTCTCCAACCTGGTCACCAATGCGGTGCGCTATACGCCGGCCGGTGGCCGCATCGCGGTGGAGTTCCGCCGCGAGGGCGACGGCGCGGTGCTGGCGGTGCGCGACTCCGGCTACGGCATCCCGGCCACCCACCTGCCGCGCCTGACCGAACGCTTCTACCGTGTTTCCAGCAGCCGCTCCCGCGAAAGCGGTGGCACCGGTCTGGGCCTGTCCATCGTCAAGCACATCCTCGGCCTGCACCACGCACGGTTGGAAATTGAAAGCGAAGTCGGCAAGGGCTCGGTGTTCTCCTGCCATTTCGATGCCGACCACGTGCGCCCGCGCGAGTCCGCCCCCTTGACCTCCATCGAAGAATGAAGCCATGAGCAGCCTCGGATCCCTCCCCCTCCCCGTGAGCCCGGACAACGATCCGTTGCGTGACCCGGCGCTGTACATCAACCGCGAGCTGTCGCAGCTGGATTTCAACTTCCGCGTGCTGGCCCAGGCGATGGACCCGCAGGTGCCGCTGCTGGAGCGCCTGCGCTTCATGTGCATCTCCTGCACCAACCTCGACGAGTTCTTCGAGATCCGTGCCGCCGCCGTGCGCCACGCGCAGGAGTTCGGCCTGCCACCCGCACCGGACGGGATGAGCCCGCAGGCCATCCTGAGCGCCATCCATGACCGCGCCGCCGAACTGGTGGACCAGCAGTACCGCTGCTGGAACGAGACGCTGCGGCCGGCGCTGATGGAGGCCGGCATCGGCGTGCTCGGCCGCCACTCCTGGACCGACCGCCAGAAGCGCTGGCTGCGCGCCTACTTCCGCAACGAGATCATGCCGGTGCTGTCGCCACTGGGCCTGGACCCGGTGCACCCGTTCCCGAAGATCCTCAACAAGTCGCTGAACATCGTGGTGGTGCTCAAGGGCACCGATGCGTTCGGCCGCGCCGGCCACCTGGCCATCGTGCGTGCGCCGCGCTCGCTGCCGCGCATCATCCAGCTGCCGGAAAAGCTCGGCGGGCCCCAGAACTTCGTGTTCCTCTCGTCGGTGCTGTCGACCTTCGTCGATGAGCTGTTCCCGGGCATGGAAGTCCAGGGCGCCTACCAGTTCCGCGTCACCCGCAATTCCGAGCTGGTGGTGGACGAGGAGGAAGTGGAAAACCTGGCGCTGGCGCTGCGTGACGAGCTGGTCGACCGCGGCTACCGGCCAGCGGTGCGGCTGGAGATCGCGCACGACATGCCGCGCGAGATCGTGCGGACCCTGCTGCAGAATTTCGGCCTGACCGAGAACGCGGTGTACCGCATCGATGGCCCGGTCAACCTCAACCGCATCATCCAGCTGTACGATCTGATCGCGCAACCGGACCTGAAATACCCGCCGATGACCGCGCGCACGCTGCGCGACAGTGACGGCATCTTCGAGACGGTGGCGCGCCAGGACCTGCTGCTGCACCATCCGTTCGACGCCTTCACCGCAGTGCTGGACCTGATCCGGCAGGCGGCAATCGATCCGAACGTGCTGGCGATCAAGCAGACCCTGTACCGCACCGGCAAGGACTCACTGATCGTCGATGCGCTGATCCAGGCCGCGCGCAACGGCAAGGACGTGACCGTGGTGGTCGAACTGCGCGCCCGCTTCGACGAAGAAGCCAACCTCGGCCTGGCCGATCGCCTGCAGGAAGCCGGCGTGCAGGTGGTGTACGGCGTGGTCGGCTACAAGACCCACGCCAAGATGCTGCTGATCGTGCGCCGCGAGGGCCGCAAGCTGCGCCGCTACGTGCACCTGGGTACCGGCAACTACCACAGCGGCACCGCCCGCGCGTATACCGACATCAGCCTGATCACCGCCGATGCGGACATCGGCAATGACGTGCACCTGCTGTTCCAGCAGCTGTCCGGGCTGGCGTCGAAGATGAAGCTCAAGCGCCTGCTGCAGTCGCCCTTCACCCTGCACACCGGCATCCTCGGCCGCATCGAGCGCGAGACGCGCATCGCCGCCGCCGGCCGCCCGGCGCGGATCATCGCCAAGATGAACGCACTGAACGAACCGCAGGTAGTGCGCGCGCTGTACGCCGCGTCGCAGGCCGGCGTGCAGATCGACCTGATCATCCGCGGCGCCTGCACGCTGCGACCGGGCGTACCGGGCATCTCGGACAACATCCGCGTGCGCTCGATCGTCGGCCGCTTCCTGGAACACAGCCGCGTCTACTGGTTCGGCAACGACGGCGCACCGGAAATGTACTGCGCCAGCGCCGACTGGCTGGAACGCAACCTGCTGCGCCGGGTCGAGACCTGCTTCCCGATCCTCGATCCGGAACTGGCCAAGCGGGTCTACCGCGAAGTCCTGCAGAACTACCTTGACGACAACCTCAACGCCTGGGAACTGGACGCGCACGGCATCTACCACAAGCGTGCCCCAGCCCACGACGAAGCCCCGCATTCGGCGCAGATGGCGTTGATGCAGGGGCTCTGACCCTGCCCCGGTAGATCCCGACCGCTGGTCGGGATTCGATCGCCACCGGGTCAGATCCCTTTCCTGCGGGAAAGGGATCTGACCCCTTGCAGTCCTGCGGCACGCCCTCTTCCAAAATGTGAAGGCCGCGCGGTGACGAGCACACCGCCCCTTCGGCTAACATTCGTCCATGCCGCATACCACCACGACTCCGCCCGCATTGCAGGATGGCGACCTGCTGGCCGCCATCGACCTTGGCTCCAACAGTTTCCACATGGTCATCGCGCGCTATACGCTCGGCCAGCTGCGGGTGATCGACCGCCTGCGCGAGACGGTGCGCATGGCCGATGGCCTGGATGGCAAGGGTGGTCTCTCTTCCGCTGCACGCCAACGTGCACTGGAATGCCTGGCCCGCTTCGGCCAGCGCATCCGCAATGTGCCGCCGCACCGGGTGCGCGCGCTGGCCACCAACACCGTGCGCCAGCTGCGCTCGCCGCAGTCGTTCCTGGTACCGGCCGAGACCGCACTGGGGCATGCCATCGAAGTGGTCAGCGGGCGCGAAGAAGCGCGCCTGATCTACCTGGGCGTGGCCCACGCGCAACCGCCCAAGCCCGGGCAGCGCCGGCTGGTGATCGACATCGGCGGTGGCTCCACCGAGTTCATCATCGGCATGGGCATGCAGACCCTGGAGCGCGAAAGCCTGCAGGCCGGCTGCATCGCCAGCACCCGGCGCTTTTTCCCCGGCGGCAAGCTGAGCAAGAAGCGCTGGAAGGACGCGCTGGCCGAGATTGGCCGCGAGTTCCAGCCTTTCGCCAGCAAGTACCGCGCGCTGGGCTGGCAGGAAGCGTTGGGCTCTTCCGGCACGCACAAGGCGATCAGCGAGATCTGCGCGACGATGAAGCTGAGCAAGGGCGCCATCACCGCCGAGGCCCTGCCGCAGCTGCGCGATGAACTGCTGAAGGCCAAGAAGATCGACGACATCCAGCTGCCGGGGCTGTCCAGCGACCGCCGCCCGATCATCGCCGGCGGCATCCTGGTGCTGGAAGCGGCCTTCCAGGCGCTGGGCCTGCAGAAGCTGCTGGTCAGCAAGGCGGCGATGCGCGAAGGCATCCTGTATGACATCGTCGGCCGCGCCGGCGAGAACGACCTGCGTGACGAATCGGTGGCTGCTCTCAGCCAGCGCTACGGTATCGATACCGTCCAGGCCGAGCGCGTGCAGGACACCGCGCTGTCCCTGCTGGAACAGGTGCAGGAGCGCTGGAGGCTCGATGCCGACGATGCGCGCATGCTCGGCTGGGCCGCGCGCCTGCACGAGCTGGGCCTGATGATCGCGCACAGCGGCTACCACGTGCATGGCAGCTATGTGCTGGAACACTCGGATATCGCCGGCTTCTCGCGCCAGGAGCAGCAGATGCTGGCGGCCCTGGTGCGTAGCCACCGCCGCAGCGTGACCAAGACCGCCTTCGACGCCCTGCCCGAGCGACTGCTGCTGACCGCACGCCGGCTGGCGGCCCTGCTGCGGCTGGCGGTGCTGCTCAATCGCGCCCACGAAGACGATCCGCTGCCGGCACTGGAACTGACCGCCGACGACAACCGGCTGTCGCTGATCGTGCCGCAGGCCTTCATCGATGCCCGCCCGCTGCTGCGCGCGGACCTGATCGGCGAGACCGATGGCATCGCCGGGCTGGGCATCCAGTTCCGTCCGTTCGTGGCCTGAATACGCTGTCCGCTGTTGTCCACAGGACAACCGGGGTGACGCATTTCCCACTCCCACTTTGCGCAGTCTGGCGATTTTTTGTGCTGCTCCGCAACACAACGGCGTGCTGTGGGCAATCGCTGCCATCACGTAAGCACCTGCTTTTGTTCACGTTTTGTGAAGGCTGGCGCGGCCGCGTGACATAAATGGATACGAACCCTTTACAGAGCATTAACTAACGAGACTACTATCGGGTCACCGGCTCGGTCATCGACCCTGCTGGCTCCTTCGACGCCCCCTTTGGCGTCCTGTGCACGACCTGAGAGAGAGAGCTCGCCATGACTTCACGCACCACCGCACTGGGGCAGGCCATCCGCTACGCCCTGGCTACCACTGCAGCGCTGGCAGCGCTGCCCGCGTTTGCCCAGGAAGGCAGCAACGCCAACCCGACCAACCTCGACCGCATCGAGATCACCGGCTCGCGCATCCGCCAGGTGGACGTGGAGACCGCCCAGCCGGTGTTCGCGATCAGCCGCAACGACATCGAAAAGCAGGGGTTCAGCTCGGTTGCCGACATCCTGCAGAACGTCACCGCGATGGGCAGCCCGACCATCAGCCGCGCCAATGCGCTGACCGCAGGCGAGAACGCGGGCGGCACCTACATCGACATGCGCAACCTGGGCACCCAGCGCACCCTGGTGCTGGTCAACGGCAAGCGCCTGGGCATCAGCACGTCCGGCTACCAGGACATCTCCACGCTGCCGGTGTCCGCCGTGGAACGCATCGAGGTGCTGAAGGACGGCGCCTCTGCGATCTATGGCTCCGACGCCATGGCCGGTGTGGTGAACATCATCACCCGTTCCAATGTCACTGGTGTGACTGCCAACGTCTACCACGGCCAGTACAGCCAGGGCGACGGTGCACGCGACCGCTTCGACGTGGTCGCCGGCTGGAGCAATGAGCGCGTGTCGTTGACCCTCTCGGCCGAGCATGCCGAAGAGAAGGGCGTGTGGGCGCGCGATCGCGGCTTCAGCAAGTACGGCATGACCGATCGCCATCCGTACGACAGCAGCAACTGGACCACCATCAGCCAGTACGGCCAGTTCACGGGTCTGCGCGGCCCGGGCTGTACCGCCACTGCGGGTTGCGGCTATTCCCTCAACCGCGGCGCGGATCCCACCAACCCGGCCAATTACCACCTCACCGATACCACGCCTTTCACCGGTGACGTGAGCAACGCCAACGACCAGATGCATGTGATGTATCCGGTCAAGCGCGACTCGGTCTATTTCGACGGCCGCTTCAAGATCACCGACAACGTCAACTTCCGCACCGAGCTGGGCTACAACAAGCGTGAGTCCACCCGCCAGATCGCGGGCTATCCGCTGCAGTCGAGCACCGCCGGTGTCGGCTCGATGTCGATCAACAGCTACTTCAACCCGTTCGGCCGCCAGCACGGTTACGCCAACCCGACCGCCGTGGCCTGGAACCGCCGCACCTGGGAAGTGCCGCGCGTGACCACCAGCGAGCTGAAGACCTACCGCGCGGTGGCGTCGTTCGACGGTTCGTTCGAGATCGGCAGCCGCTACTTCGACTGGGAAGTGGGCTACCAGTACAACCGCAATGAACTGGAATCGGTGGCCACCGGCAACCTGCACAAGGGTCGCGTCGCCGGCGGCGTCGGCCCGTCGTTCTACAACGCCGCCACCGGCAAGGTGCAGTGCGGTACCGCAGCTGCACCGATCTCCTACGACGTGTGCAAGCCGTGGAACCCGTTGGTTCCGTACGGCACGACGGCTGCCGATGGCCTGTACGGCAACGAAGAACTGCAGGCGTGGCTGTTCCCGGAAGAGATCACCAAGGGCCGCACCACCTCCAAGAACTTCTTTGCCAACATCGCTGGCAGCATCGTGACCCTGCCGGCTGGCGATCTCGGCTTCGCCTTCGGCGTGGAAAGCCGCAAGGAAGAAGGCAAGTACACCCCGGATGCCCTGGCCCAGACCGGCGCTACCACCAACCTGGCCGCAGGCCCGACCGGCGGTGACTACACCGTCAACGAGGCCTACCTGGAAGTGAACGTTCCGGTGCTGGCCGACCTGCCGGGCGCGAAGGAACTGACCTTCAATGGCGCAACCCGCTTCTCGGACTACAACACCTTCGGCAACACGCTCAACAGCAAGTTCGGTTTCAAGTGGAAGCCGATCGACTCGCTGATGGTGCGTGGCACCTGGGCCGAAGGCTTCCGCGCACCGACCATCAGCGACCTGTTCGGTGGTGGTTCGGAGACCTTCGCGCAGTTCAGCGATCCGTGCGACACCCGTTTCGGTTCCTCGGCCTCCAGCGCCGAAGTCCGTGCACGTTGCGCACGCGACATCGCCAATGCGAATACCTTCCGCCAGCTCCGCCAGGGCGGCACCCCGGTGAACACGTCGACGGACGCGACGCCGGTGCCGTTCACCTCCGGGTCCAACCCGCTGCTGACGCCGGAAACCTCGACCAGCAAGACGCTGGGCCTGGTCTGGAGCCCGAGCTTCATCCAGGGCTTCAACGCCTCGCTGGACTGGTGGAAGATCCGCATCGACAACACGATCATCGCCGACACGCCGACCCAGATCCTGCAGGACTGCTATGAGTCGGGCATCGAAGCGCGCTGCTCGCGCTTCCAGCGTGACCCGGTGACCGGCATCGTGACCAACCTGAAGTTCGGCAACCGCAACGCGGGCTTCATGGAAACCGAAGGCTACGACCTGGATGTGAGCTACCGTCTGGACACCCGGTTCGGCAAGTTCAACGTGAACTCGGCCACCACCTACGTGTCCAGTGCAACCTACCGCACCTCCAACGACAACTCGATCGTTCCGATCGTCACCAACGGCATCGGCAGCGCCTTCCGCGTCCGTTCCAACCTGGTGCTGGGCTACGAGCGGGGCAACTTCGGCGCGAGCTGGACCGCGCGTTACTACTCGGGCGTGAAGGAAACCTGCTCGAACATCGCGCTGTACCCGGACGAATGCTCGGATCCGGGTGTGTATGCACCGTGGTACAAGGGCGCCCGCAACTACAACGAGCGTGGTGCGGTCACCTTCCACGACGTGCAGGTGCGTTACTCGCTGCCGTGGGATGCCACCGTGTCGGTCGGTGCCAACAACGTGTTCGAAAAGACCGGCCCGATCATGTACAGCAAGCCGAACTCGGCCTTCTCGTACTACGGCGGCTACGACATCGGCCGCTTCGTCTACATGAAGTACCAGCAGCGCTTCTGATCCATCGCGCTGTGACATGAAGCACCAGGACCACGGCCCTTCGGGGCCGTGGTTTTTTGTTGGCCGCAGCGCCCCTGCGGTGGCCGGCGCCCCCGTCATCTGACGGTCGCAAAGTGGTCATGTCGGCTACATCGCCAGGGCCGAGCATGCCGGAAACCGGGAGGCCCGCCATGCGCTATGCCATCGTCACCGAGACCTATCCGCCGGAAGTCAACGGCGTCGCCCTCACCGTACAGGGCCTGGAGCAGGGTCTGCGTGCAGCCGGACACGAGATCGACCTCGTCCGCCCCCGCCAGTCCACCGAAGCGCTGGATTCGGCACCCGGCACCTTGCTGGTTCCCGGCGCTGCCCTGCCCCGCTACCCCGGCCTGCGCTTCGGCCTGCCAGCCCCGATCCGGCTGGGCCGCCATTGGCAGAATCAGCGTCCGGATGCGGTCTACATCGCCACAGAAGGTCCACTCGGCTGGTCGGCACTGCGTACCGCACGTCGCCTCGGCATTCCGGTCGCCAGCGGCTTCCACACCCGCTTCGACGAGTACCTGGCCGACTATGGCGTGGCATGGCTGCAGGCCGCGGCCATGCGCTGGATGCGCCGCTTCCACAACCAGGCGGACGCTACCCTGGTGCCGACCCGCGAACTGCAGCAGTTCCTCGGCGAACAGGGCTTCGAACGCGTGCGCCTGCTGGCCCGCGCGGTGGACAGCCAGCAGTTCGATCCAGGCCGGCGCGACCCTGCACTGCGCGAGGAATGGGGCGTGGATGGCAACGGCCTGGTGGCGATCTATGTCGGCCGCATTGCTGCCGAGAAGAACCTCGGCCTGGCGGTGAAGGCATTCCGCCGCCTGCAGCAGATCCGGCCCAAGGCACGCTTTGTATGGGTGGGTGACGGCCCGGCCCGCGAGAAGCTGGCACATGAAAATCCCGATTTCATCTTCTGTGGCATCCAGCGCGGCGATGCGCTGGCCCGCCACTTCGCCAGCGGCGATCTGTTCCTGTTCCCCAGCCGCAGCGAGACATTCGGTAACGTGACTCTGGAAAGCATGGCCAGCGGTGTGGCCACCGTGGCCTTCGACTACGGCGCCGCGCGTGAGTACCTGCGCAACGGCGAGAACGGCGCAGCGGTGGACAGCGACGAGCAGTTCATCGAGGCCGCCGTGCAACTGGCCGCCGATGACGCGAAACGCCACGAACTGGGCGGCAATGCTGCACGCGCGATGAAGCGATTGCATCCACAGCAGGTGGTGGCCGAGTTCGATGCGTTGCTGGCCGAGCTTGCGCAGTCGCGGAGGAGCGGCCATGCGCACCACGCCGCTTGAACTGCTGGCAGGGCGCGAGGCGCGCTTGTGCCGGCGGGCGAACCACTACTGCCGGCGCCGCCGCGTGCGCCGCCTGTTCTCGGTCATCAGCCGTCTCGGCGATGGCGTGTTCTGGTATGTGCTGATGGCTGCGCTGGTTGTGCTGGATGGCTTCGATGGCCTGCGCGCCTCGGTGCACATGGCCGCCACCGGCCTGGCCGCATTGCTGCTGTACAAGGGCCTCAAGCGCTGGACGCGGCGTCCGCGGCCTTACGCGGCCGATCTTCGCATCCGCGCCTGGGTGGCACCGTTGGACGAATTCAGCTTCCCCTCCGGGCACACCCTGCACGCAGTGTCGTTCACCATCGTCGCACTGGCCTATTACCCCTGGCTGGCACCCTTGCTGGTACCGTTCACCCTCGGTGTCGCGCTGTCGCGGGTGGTGCTGGGCCTGCACTATCCTTCCGACGTGCTCGCCGCCACGGGCATCGCCGTCCTGCTGGCTTCGGCCAGCCTGACCTGGCTGCCGCTGCCGGTGTAGCCCCGGGGTCAGATCCTTTTCCTTCGGAAAAGAGATCTGACCCCCACAATACCGGCGGCGCTACCATCATCATTGATGGCCTAGAATGCAGGCATGACCACGTTGTTCATATCCGACCTGCACCTGGACCCCAGCCGTCCGGAGATCACCGACCTGTTCCTGCGCTTCCTGCGCGAGCAGGCGCCCGGCGCCGATGCGCTGTACATCCTCGGCGACCTGTTCGAGGCCTGGATCGGCGACGACACTCCCTCTCCGGCCGCCGATGCGGTGGCCGATGCGTTGAAGGTGCTGTCCGACAGCGGCGTGCCCGTGTACTTCATCCGCGGCAACCGCGACTTCCTGCTTGGCGAGGACTATGCGCGCCGTGCCGGCCTGCGCATCCTGCCCGACCCGTGCATGATCGAGCTGTACGGCCGCCCGGTGCTGCTGCAGCATGGTGACCTGCTGTGCACCGATGACATCCCCTACCAGCAGTTCCGTGCGCAGACCCGCGACCCGGTGTTCCAGGCGCAGTTCCTGTCGCAGCCGCTGGCCGCACGCATCGCCTTCGCGCAGAAGGCGCGCGAGGCGAGCCAGGCCCGCCAGTCGGAAATGAAGCAGGGCGATCGTGCGCAGTTTGAGACCGTCACCGACGTGGCCCCGTCCGAAGTAGATGCAACCTTCGTCCGCCACGGCGTGGACACCATGATCCACGGTCACACGCACCGTCCGGCGATCCACGCACTGCAGGCCGGTGGACGCGATTGCATCCGTATCGTGCTGGGTGACTGGTACGAACAGGGTTCGGTGCTGCGTGTGGATGCCAACGGTTGGTCGCTGGATACGCTCGCCCGCGATTGATGGATCGCAGGATGCCAACCAGGGTTGGCATCTACCCGAGCCGGTGAACGCGCCCGGGTAGACGCCGCCGCTTGGTCGGCGCTTGGCCTCAGCGGAAGGCCGCGATGGTGGCCTTGGTGTTGACCAGCACGCGCTGGTTGTCAGCGGTACTGGCATTGCCCATCGGGATGCCGTTGTAGCTGATGTTCGGGTTGGACCAGTAGTTCAGGCGCGGGCAGCTGCGGGTGCAGTTATAGGCCATGATCGTGCGCCAGCCGGTGCCGCTGGACGGCTCATAGCGGTAGCCGTGGCCATAGGCGTAGGGTGATGTGCTCGGGTCGGTGGCGATGTCATGCCGCGCGCTCTGCAGGTGGCCGATCTCATGCGCGAATGAGTAGTAGCCGGTCGCGCAATCCCAGTACACCGCCGCAAACGCCGTCGACGCGGTCGAGCCGATCCCCGAGGCCAGGCCGCAGTAGGCACTGTTGTTGATCAGCAGCACGCCGACATCGGCTGCGGTGGTGTTGCGGCTGGTGTGGATGCTGTCCATGTAGCCGTCGCTGGTGCCACGGAAACGCGACAGGTCGGTGGTGAAGTTGCCAGACTCGCTGTAGCTGGTGGTCTCGTAACCGGCCAGTTGCAGCGTCAGGCCGACGTTGCTGTTGCCGTAGCCCTGGTTGGATTCGGCCACCGCCAGCTGCACCAGCGACTGCATGTTGCCGCCATAGGCGGCGACGGCGGCATTGGTCGCTACCACCAGCACACGGATGGTCGCCGGCGTACCGGACGATGCCTGCGCGATGCCGATGCGATCGTTGTTGCCCATCGGGATCTTCGGCAGCTGGTTGTAGTCGGCCGGATGGTCGGCCGGCATCCGCGATTCATCCACTTCCACCAGCACGTGGCGGTTGCCCAACGGGCGCAGGCGATACAGCTTTCCATCCTTGCGGATCGAGCCGGTGACGGTGTCGCCCGAGCGCACCAGGATCAGCGAATTGCCGGGGTCGTCCTGGCCGTTGGAGGTGGCCGCGGTCAGTTTGTCCGAGGGCGAACGGAACTGGCCGTACCAGATGCTGCCGCCATCGGGCAGTGCTTCGACCTTGCTGCGCACCGCCTGCACCCGCCGGCCGAGCAGTTCGAATTCCAGCTGCGGTTGTGCAGTAGCTGCTGCATCGACACGCACTTCCTGTACCGTCGCCGTGGACGGGGTGGCCAGCAGCTTGCCCAGTGCGGGCTCGCTGTTTGCCGATGCGCGGCTGATGACCGTCACCGGCTCGAACAATGGTGCCGCATGTGCGGCCGCTGCCACCGACAAACCCAACACCAGGCCACCTGCCGCTTTGCCAATCGATCTGGACAACATTGCGTCGCTCCTTGAATGATGTGAACAGCGTTGATGCAGCACGACCCGGTTTGCCGGGTCTGGTCATATGGCCTGCGCCGGTCGTGTGAATTCAATAGGCGAGAGAAGTGAAAATCAGGATTTGTGATCGACCGCATCTGGGTTAAGTAAGGTCAAAAGCGTTACTACACGTCGCCAACACACCGCTTTCGCGCTACCGTGACGCAGCCACGACGGGGAATGCACATGGCACCATCGCAGGACACGGACGAAGATGTCGGCTTGCTGCGGATCGGGCTGTTCTTCGATGGCACCCGCAACAACGCACACAACCTGGCCCGTGGCAGGCCCCAGCTGCCGCAACCGCGCCCGGCGCAGCTGCGTGCGGATGACGATTCGACCTACCAGAGCCGGTTGACCAGCAGCTACGACAATGGCCTGACCAACATCGCCCGCCTGCAGCAGCTGTACCCGGACAGCCGCAGCGGGACATCGGCGGCCCCCTCGCTGTCGATCTACGTGGAAGGTGTCGGTACCCGCGATGACGCCGACGACGACCTGATCGGACTGGCGTTCGGCATTGGCGCCAGCGGTGTGCGCGCCAAAGTGCGACGCGCGCTGCAGGTGCTGCTGCCGGCAGCACTGGGTGCACTCGCTACGCGCTGGCAGCGACCACTGCGTGGCGTGCAGCTGGATCTGTTCGGCTTTTCACGGGGTGCGGCCGCCGCGCGCGATGTGGCCAACCAGTTGCAGGCCTGGGATCGCACCCGCTGGCGGCAGCTGTTGCAGGCCGCTGGCCTGTCCTGCACAACGGACTTCGCCCCGGCCGATCCGCCGCTGCGCTTCATCGGCCTGTTCGACACGGTGGTTGCGGTCAGCGGTGGCCGCACCGACGAACAACCTCATCTCGCGCTGCATGCAGGCGTTGCCAGGCAGGTGCTGCAACTGAGCGCGCGTGACGAGCATCGCCAGCACTATCCATTGACCAGCGTGGCGCCAACGTTCACCGAGATCGCCCTGCCCGGCGTACACGCCAACATCGGCGGCGGCTACAACCAGCTCGAAGAAGGGCCCAAGCTGCTCAGTCGCCCGCGCCGGCAGCTGCTGCGCCGCCCGAGCGTGGCCGAGTACCAGACGCCACCGCTGGCGATCCTGCAGGCGACCACGGCCTACGCCGAGGCACAGGCCGACGCCGAGCGCTGGCGGCAGCAGTTGGGCCTGGACGAAAAGGAAGTCTGGGTGGATGTCTGGCACCAGTGGCAGCAACAGCGTCGCGCCGGCAGCCGCAGCGTAGTGCTGTCACCGGTGCTGTACGTGACGGCGGCCGTGGTGTTGCGCCGGCGCATCGACTGGCGCTACCAGCTGATCGCGCTTCAGGTGATGCAGCAGCATGCCATCGATGCCGGCGTGCAATGGACGGCCAATGCCAACGCAGTCCCCGGCTGGGAACTGCCGTCGGCCCTGCAACCGATCGCACGACGACTGGTGGCCGGACAGCCACTGACGCAAACGCAGGAGGCGCTGTTGCGACGGCGTTACCTGATGCAGTCGGCGCACTGGAACTTCGACGCGCTGGGCGACACTGCACTGACCTACGCTGCCGACGCCGGCGTCAGCGAGCTGCCGTATCGGCCGGGCCCCGGCCTGTTCTACATCAACCGGCCAACGGTGGATGGCAAGCGCGTGGTACTGCCGAACGCATGAAAAAAGGGGACGGAGGGAATTAAGTCGTTTTGGCACAAACGACTTAATTCCCTCCGTCCCTTTTTTTCAAACGGCCTGCTCGACCAGGTTGGCGAGTTCGTCCGCATCGAATCCGGCCAGCAGGCGCGCTTCCATGTTGAACGGCCCATGCAGGTAGCCGCCGGCGTACTCCACCAGCAGCTCCTTGAAACGCGCGCGCGGCTCGACACCGGCGCGGTCGCAGTACCAGCGATACCAGCGCGAACCGGCGGCAACATGCGCCACTTCCTCGCGCAGGATCACCTCCAGCACATCGGCGGTTTCGCCATCACCGACATTGCGCAGCTTCTCGATCATGCCCGGGGTGACGTCCAGGCCACGCGCTTCCAGCACGCGCGGCACCAGCGCCATGCGCGCCAGGCCGTCATGCGCGGTCTTTTCGCACATTTCCCACAGACCGTTGTGTGCGGGGAAATCCGCATAGTCGTGGCCATGCACCTGCAGGCGCTCGCGCAGCAGCATGAAATGCCGCGATTCGTCATCGGCACAGCTGACCCAATCAGCATGGAACGCCGACGGCAGGCCCCGGAACCGGTACACCGCGTCCCAGGCCAGGTCGATCGCGTTGAGCTCGATATGGGCAATCGCGTGGATGAAGGCAGCCCGCCCTTCCACGCCACCCAGTCCACGCCGTGGTACCTCGCGCGGATGCACCAGCACCAGTCGTCCCGGACGACCCGGCATGCAGATCGGATCCGGCGGCGGCGCATCCGCGGCCACCTTCAGGCGACCGGCACGGAACGCGGCCGCATACGCCTGGGTCAATGCGACCTTGCGCAGCGGATCGGCTTCAGCCAGGCACTGCTGCGCAGCGCGCAGCAGGTCGCCACCAACGTCGGGCACATCCACCACGCCTGATCCTCAGGCGCGGCGCTTGTGCTTGGCGTCGTCCGAACGCAACTGCTGGATGCGCTCGAAGTAGCCCGGCTCGATACCGGTCGGGTAGTGGCCGTTGAAGCAGGACGAATCGAAGCTGCGCAGCGCCGGGTTGCCTTCGCTCACCGCCGCTTCCATGTCTTCCAGGTCCTGGTAGATCAGCCAGTCGCAGCCCAGGTGGGCCTCGATCTCTTCTACCGTGCGGTTGTGCGCGACCAGCTCTTCGGCCGCCGGCATGTCGATGCCGTAGATGTTCGGGTAGCGCACCGGCGGCGCGGCGCTGGCCAGGTAGACCTTGCGCGCGCCGGCATCACGGGCCATCTGCACGATCTGCTGGCTGGTGGTGCCACGCACGATCGAATCGTCCACCAGCAGCACCACGCGGTTGCGGAACTCCAGGTGGATCGGGTTGAGCTTGCGGCGCACCGACTTCACGCGTTCACCCTGCCCCGGCATGATGAAGGTGCGGCCGATGTAGCGGTTCTTGATGAAGCCTTCGCGGTACTTCACCCCGAGCACATTGGAGATCTCCAGCGCGGCATCGCGCGAGGTATCCGGGATCGGGATGATGGTGTCGATGTCGTGGTCCGGGCGCAGGCGCAGGATCTTCTCGCCCAGCTTGATGCCCATGCGCATGCGTGCCTTGTGCACCGAGACGTTGTCGATCATCGAATCCGGTCGCGCGAAGTACACGTATTCGAAGATGCACGGGGTGTGCTCGGCCGGCTCGGCGCAGATTTCCGAGAACAGCTCGCCGCGCGCGGTGATCACCAGCGCTTCGCCCGGCTGCACGTCACGCACGCGCTGGAAACCCAGCACGTCCAGCGCGGCCGACTCGGACGCCACGATGTACTCCTCGCCTTCTGCGTGGCTGCGCTTGCCCAGCACCAGCGGGCGGATGCCATGCGGGTCGCGGAAGGCCACCAGGCCCAGGCCCAGCACCACGCTGACCACCGCATAGCCGCCCTTGCAGCGGCGGTGCACGCCGGCCACCGCGCGGATCGCGGCTTCCGGGCTGAGCTGGCGCTGCTGCTCCAGTTCGTAGGCGAATACGTTCAGCAGCACTTCGCTGTCCGAATCGGTGTTGACGTTGCGCCGGTCCTGTTCGAACACCTGCTGGCGCAGCGCCTCGGTGTTGATCAGGTTGCCGTTGTGGGCCAGCGCGATGCCGTAAGGCGAATTCACGTAGAACGGCTGTGCCTCGTCCATGCCTTCCGAACCTGCCGTCGGATAGCGCACGTGCGCGATGCCGACGCTGCCTTCCAGCGTGGACATGGTACGGGCGTCGAACACATCGCGGACCAGGCCGGTGGCCTTCTGCACCCGCAGGCGGCTGCCATTGGCGGTGGCGATACCTGCCGCGTCCTGGCCGCGATGCTGGAGAACGGTCAAGCCGTCATACAACTGCCCGGCGACGTTCTGGTTGCCGACGATTCCGACGATGCCACACATGGTGCGAGGTCTCCGCTGGGCTGTGCCCAGTTACAAGGAAGGTGGCCGTACCTGGCCGCGGTGGTCGCCGCGCCTGCGGTCGACATTGGCCGGATCGTCCGGCTCGATACTGTCCGGCAGTGCTGGGGCGTCCGGGCGCACTTCGGCCGGATCGTATGCATCGCCCTGTTCCGCTTTCGCGGGCCGCAGCCATCCGCCGCCCGCCACTACCTGGTTGAGGATGCCATTATCGCCTGCCGCGCCCGGCTTTCCCAACCCGGCGCCTGCGTTCTTCCCCAATTCCATCAATGCAGATGGGGACAGCATGTCGGTCGGCAAGGCCTTGGGCAGCATGTCGGCGCCGGGTACCTGCCAGTGCGGCAGCTTCCCGTTCATCCAGGCCACGGCCGGATTCAGCACCGGGCGAACCGCCGAGCGCTTCCAGGAGGGCTCGGCGGTCAGCGGGGTGAAGCCGGCCAGCAGCACCAGGATCGCCGCGATCAGGCCACCGCGCACGGCCCCCAGTACACCGCCCAGCAACCGGTCCAGGCTGGTCAGCATGCTGCGGTGGATCATCGCCTTGATGACCATGCCGATCACCGCGACCACGATCATCACGCCAATACCCACGCCCAGGTAGCCGCCGACGAAATGTTCGCCGCCAGGTGCGGCGGGCGCCGCCCACCAGCGCGCGGCATCGTTGCCGAAGGCGAAGGCCGCCCACGCGGCCAGCAGCCACGACAACGTGCCGATGACGATTCCCACGAAGCCACGCAGCATCCCGAGCAGGGTCGAGGCAGCGATCACGATCAGCAGCACCACGTCGATCATGGCGCCCCGCTCCTTCGGCGGCGCTGGCAACGGGCCTGCACGTCGGTCATGGGTGCGGTCGGACCATGCCGGCGACGCCAACCTTGGCGGCGACCTGCGCCTTCAGCTGTTCGGCGTCAGCCCGGTTGGCCACCGGTCCGACACGGACGCGATGCAGGGTGCCCTTTTCGGTACGCACCTGCTCGACGAAGGCGCTGAAGCCGGCAGCACGGACCTTGTCACGCAGCGCATTGGCATCGCTGGCCTGGCCGAACGCGCCCAGCTGCACGGCGAAGCCGACGCCGCTGGCCGCCGGTGCAGCCGGCGTGGTCGGTGCCGTCGCCGGCTTGCTGGCGGTGGCCTCCGGCTTCGGCTCGGGCTTCGGGGGTTCGGGCTTCGGCGCCGGCTTCGGCGGCTCGGGCTTGGCCGCCGGAGTGGCCGTCGCAGTCGGCGTACTCGACGGCAGGCTTTCGCTGCGCACCGGGTTGCTGCTGGCGGACGGCGAGGTGGCTGCGGACGGGGTACTGGCGCTTGGCGTAGCCGGTGCCGGGGTAGCTGCCACCGGGGCGCTGCTGCCCGTTGCGGCATCCAGGGTGATCACTTCGGCCTTCACATCGGCGCGGATCTTCACCGCCTGCAGCCGGGCCGCCTCGGCCTGTGCACGGTCGGCATACGGCCCCACGCGCACACGCCATGCCTGACGCCCGTTGATGGTAGTCGCTTCTGCGAAGCCCGGCAGCTGCGAGCGCTGCAGGTAGGCGATCACGGCATCGGCGTCGGCCTTGCTGCCGTATGCGCCGAAAGTGACGGCGTAGTTGCCGGCGGCAACCGCCGGGGACGTGTCCACGGTCGGCGGCGTGGCCGGCGTGGCGGCTTCCTGCAGCGGCTTGGCCTGCCCGGTCTGCAGGCCGGTAGCCCCACCGGCCGGGGCCACCAGCGGCAGTTCACGGGTTTCGAACTGGCCATCGGCCGGTGCATCCGGCGCGGCGATCGGCACCGAGGCCACGCCGCTGTCCGGTGCAGGCCCCTTGACCAGCATCGGCAGGAAAATGACGGCCAGTGCAACCAGCACGATGGCACCAATCAGACGCTGTTTCAGAGGCGTATCCACGTGAGGCGGCAACTGTCCGGAGGTTGCGGTCGATTATACGGGTGCCGGACCGGACGGCGTCGGGATTGGCTGAACGTGGCTCAGGCGCTGCCCTGCAACCACTGCAACGCGGCGGCAGCGGTATGGAAGGAGCCAAACACCAGTACGCGGTCACCGCGCTCGGCCCGGGCCAGTACCTGCGCCAGCGCCTGTTCGACCGAAGCGGCCAGCTGCGCGCTGCCAGCAGCGGTCTCGGCCAGGCGCGCCTGCAACTGGGCGGCACTCTGGCCGCGCGGGCCGTCCAGGCCGGCAAGGGTCCACTCGCCAACCACGCCCTGCAATGCCTGCACCACACCCACCGCGTCCTTGTCCTGCAATGCGGCATACACCGCCAAGGTGCGCCCGGCCGACGCCTCGGCCTTCAGCGCGCGCGCCAGCTGGCCCGCCGCCTGCGGGTTATGCCCGACGTCGACGCGGATCTGCACACCGCCACGCTCGAACGCCTGCAGGCGGCCCGGAATGCGCGCCGCCGCGATACCGGCGGCCCACGCCGCGCGCGGCACCGGCTTGTCCAGCGCGCGCAGCGCGGCGATGGCCGCACCGGCATTGGCCAGCTGGATCGGGCCGGCCAGCGCCGGGGTCGGCAGTTCCATGCGCAGGCCGACATCGCGCCAGCGCCAGCGCTGGGCGTCGATCGGCTCGTAGAAGTAATCGCTGCCGCCGCGGATCGCGTTGGCACCGACCAGGTAGGCACGCGCGAGCACGCTCGAGGGCGGGTCGGTCTCGCCCAGGATCACCGGCTTCCAGCCGCGGATGATGCCGGCCTTCTCGGTGCCGATCGCCTCGCGGTCCTCGCCCAGCCATTCGGCGTGGTCGATGTCCACGGTGGTGATCACCGCCACGTCGGCATCGACGATGTTGACCGCATCCAGGCGGCCGCCCAGGCCCACTTCCAGCACCGCCAGGTCCAGCCCGGCGTCGGCGAACAGCTGCAGCGCAGCCAGCGTGCCGTACTCGAAATAGGTCAGCGTGGTCTCGCCACGCGCGGCCTCGACCGCACTGAACGCAGCGACCAGCGCGGCATCGTCCACGTCCTGGCCGTCGATGCGCACGCGCTCGTTGTAGCGCAGCAGGTGCGGCGAGGTGTACGCGCCGACCTTCCAGCCGGCGGCACGTGCAATGGCTTCGATGAAGGCCACGGTGGAGCCCTTGCCGTTGGTGCCACCGACCACGATGGTGCGCTTGGCCGGCGCCCCCAGGCCCATCGCCGTGGCCACGGCGCGCACGCGCTCCAGGCCCATGTCGATGCTCGCCGGATGCTGGCGTTCAATGTAGTCCAGCCAGTCGGCCAGGGTGGTCGGGGTGTTCGTCACGGCAGCGGTTCCAGCAGAAGCAGTTGGTGCGAGGGGATCGATCAGAGTGCGCGGTGCTTGGCTTCGCCGAAGAACGGCGTGTGGTGGGCGCAGTCGTTCAGGCGCACCACTTCCAGGCTGTCAAGGTCGGCGCCTTCGAGCAGGTTGAGCGTGGTCGGTGCCTGGCGGAAGGTCCACAGGCGGGAGATCGGCAGGCCCAGCACCTTGCACAGGATCACGCGGTTCACCGCGTCATGGGCAACCACCAGCAGGGTGTCGTGCTCGCCGAGGCCGTCGGTGGCGCGGGCCAGGCCGCGCCAGCTGCGCTCCAGCACCAGGCGCAGCGATTCGCCGCCGGGCATCAGCACGGTATCCGGCTCCTCGCGCCAGGCCTGCAGGCGCGACGGATCCTTCTCGTGGATCTCGCTGGCCAGCAGCCCTTCCCATTCGCCGTGGGCGATTTCCTGCAGTTCCGGCTCGGTCAGCAGCATGTCGGCACGGGCGGCGCCAAGCGCCAGCTGCGCGGTGCGCTGCGCGCGCGACAGCGGCGAGGCGACGGCACGGGTGATGTCGACCGAGGCCAGGCGGGCACCCAGTGCCTGGGCCTGGGCTTCGCCGATCGGCGACAGCGGGATGTCGATCTGGCCCTGATAGCGGCCTTCGGCGTTCCACGGCGTTTCACCGTGGCGGGCAAGCAGGATGCGCATGCGTGCAAGGGGTCCTGGGGGGAGGAGGTTCCCGCGTTTCGTTCACATCCTGTGAAGTGCGCGGAACAGCGATGATACCTGTTCGGCGCACCGGGTCGGGGCGGGCATGAAAAAACCCCGCGACGTGGGTCGCGGGGTTTCGGAATTCCCGGCCTTCGGGTCGGGTTTGCCGGCCAGCGGCCGGCACTACCGCAACCGGTTTATTTCGCCAGGTTCAGTTCCTTCAGCAGCTGCGGCGCCGGCGCCACTTCCTGCATGATCCACTGCATGTAGCGGCTGTCGACGGCGATCATGCGGGTCATCACCGGGTCGAACACCCAGTTGGAGCTGACCGATTCCCAGTTGCCATCGAATGCCAGGCCGACCAGCTTGCCGTTGGCGTCCAGCACCGGCGAACCCGAGTTGCCGCCGGTGATGTCCAGGTTGGACAGGAAGTTCACCGGCACCGAACCGATGCGCTTGTCTTCCAGGCCGCCATAACGCTTGGCCTTGACCGCATCGAGCAGCGCCTTCGGCGAATCGAACGGATCTTCACCGGTTTCCTTCGCCGCCACGCCTTCCAGGGTGGTGAACGGGGTGTACTTCACGCCGTCCTTGCCGTAGCCCATGACGTTGCCGAAGGTGATGCGCAGCGACAGGTTGGCGTCCGGGTAGACGAACTCGCCCTGGCTCTTCTTGTAGTCGGCCACCGCCTGCAGGTACAGCGGACGCGCGGTCAGCGATTCACCTTCGCGGATCTTCTTCTGCTCTTCCTGCTTCAGCAGTGCCGGCATGACAGCCACGGCGTACTGGATGGCCGGATCGCTGCTGGCTTCGAATGCGGCACGTTCGGCCTTGAACCATTTCAGGCGTGCGTCCAGGCTGCCGAGCTCGGTGCCCGACAGCTTGCCCACCAGCGCCTTGACTGCGTTGGCATCGCTACCGGCCAGCCACTTGTTCAGCACTTCATTGTCGCGCTGCGCGGCCGGCAGGGCCACGTACTGCTCCAGCCAGTAGGCCTGCAGCTGCTGGTCCATCTTCGCCACATAGCGGCGGTCCATCTGCTTGAGGCCACCTTCGATGGTGGTCAGGTCGCGTTCCTGGTAACCGGCTTCGCGCTCGGCATCCGGCTTGCTGCGCTCGATCGACAGGCGGTACAGGGTGATTGCCGCACCAACGGCCGAGGTGTTGTTGAACTGCCCGACGAACAGGTCGCGCTCGCGGGTCGCCTTGCTGGTATCCAGGTGCTTGACCAGCTGCGCGTGCGCCGCCAGGGCCGGCTTGCCGGCGGCACCCTGCTTCTTCAGCCAGGCCAGCACGGCAGCTTCTTCAGCCTGCTTCTGGCCGGCGGCGTCGATGCGCTTGAAGCCTTCCAGCTGGCCCAGGTAGTTCTTGGCCACGTTGTTCATGCTGGCGGCGGTGGCAGCGTACTTCACCTTGACGTCGGCGTCGGCCTTGCCGGCGTCGGCGATCATCTTCAGCACGGCGTTGTAATGCTTGGCGATGGTCGGGTAGGTGAAGCTGGCGGTTTCGTTGAACTCACCGGCCAGCGCGTAGCGGTTGGTGCGGCCCGGGTAGCCGGCCACCATCACGAAGTCGTCGGCGCCCAGCGGCTGGTCGGCGAACTTCAGGAAGTGCTTGGGCTGGTATGGCACGTTGTCGGCGGCGAAGGCGGCCGGCTTGCCGTCCTTGCCGACGTAGGCGCGGTAGAACGAGAAATCGCCGGTGTGGCGCGGCCACATCCAGTTGTCGACGTCGCCGCCGAACTTGCCGACGCTGCCCGGGGGCGCGTAGACCAGGCGCACGTCCTTGATTTCCATGTTGCGGAACAGGCGATAGGTGTTGCCGCCGGAGAAGCTGTACAGGCGGCAGCGGAAGCCGGCATCGGCTTCACAGGCGGCAACCTGGGCCTTGTCGAAGGCGTCCAGCGCGCGACTGCGGGCCAGCGGGTCGTTGCCGGCGGCGGCGATGGCGGCCTTGGCCTGGGCGGTGACGTCGGTGATCTGGTCGAGCACGAACACGCGGGCGTTCGGGCCGGCGCTCAGTTCGTCCTTCAGGGTCGGCGCGTTGAAGCCGTCCTTGATCAGGTTCTTCTGCGCGGTCGAATTGAGCTGGATGGCGCCATACGCGCAGTGGTGGTTGGTGACCACCAGGCCCTGCGGCGAGACGAAGCTGGCAGTGCAGCCCCCCAGCGCAACCACCGCACCCATCGGGTCACCGGTCAGGTCGGCCAGCTGCTCCGGGGACAGCTTCAGGCCGGCCTTCTGCAGCGGCCCGGCAATTTCCGGCAGCTGCTGCGGCACCCACATGCCTTCTGCGGCGTGGGCGACCTGGACCAGCCCAAGGCTGGCGACGATGGAGAATGCAAGCAGGTTCGAGCGCATGGAGCGGCCCCTGGTAGTGGAACCCTCGATTGTAGCCCGCCGCCCTGCCCCGGCCCGAACCCCGGAAGTCATGGGCCTGCTTCTTGCTCTGCGCACATCGGCCGCGCACACGGAATCGTCCAGAGGGGGCGTGGTCACCCTGCCCGGGACTGTTGGCGCCATGGATGGGCTTTTGCGTGTCCCGGCCAGGGTGACCACGCCCCCTCCCCCGGAATCAGGGAGGCGCTGCTGTTTGCAGTACGTTCGAAACGCCCGCCGGCGCACGCCTTTCGTTCCGCCAAAGCACCCGCAGCGCAACATGGGAAATCCGCGCGGCACCCTATAATCCGCGCTTTCCCCCTGATGAGTTCCACCCCGATGGCGCAGCAAACGATGAAGGCCCTGGTCAAGCGCGAAGCAGCCAAGGGCATCTGGATGGAAGAGGTTCCGGTGCCGACTCCGGGCCCCAACCAGGTGTTGATCAAGCTCGAGAAGACCGCGATCTGCGGTACCGACCTGCACATCTACCTGTGGGACGAGTGGAGCCAGCGCACGATCAAGCCGGGCCTGACCATCGGCCATGAATTCGTCGGCCGCATTGCCGAAATCGGCCCGGGCGTGACCGGCTACGAGATCGGCCAGCGCGTCTCGGCCGAAGGCCACATCGTCTGCGGCCACTGCCGCAACTGCCGCGGCGGCCGCCCGCACCTGTGCCCGAACACCGTCGGCATCGGCGTCAACGTCAATGGTGCCTTTGCCGAATACATGGTGATGCCGGCCAGCAACCTGTGGCCGATCCCGGACCAGATCCCGTCGGAGCTGGCCGCGTTCTTCGACCCGTACGGCAACGCAGCGCACTGCGCACTGGAATTCGACGTGATCGGTGAGGACGTGCTGATCACCGGCGCGGGCCCGATCGGCATCATCGCTGCCGGCATCTGCAAGCACATCGGTGCGCGCAACGTGGTGGTGACCGACGTCAACGACTTCCGCCTGAAGCTGGCCGCCGACATGGGCGCCACCCGGGTGGTCAACGTCGCCAACCAGTCGCTGAAGGACGTGATGAAGGAACTGCACATGGAGGGCTTCGATGTGGGCCTGGAAATGAGCGGCAACCCTCGTGCGTTCAACGACATGCTCGACTGCATGTACCACGGTGGCAAGATCGCCATGCTGGGCATCATGCCTAAGGGTGCCGGCTGCGACTGGGACAAGATCATCTTCAAGGGCCTGACCGTGCAGGGCATCTACGGCCGCAAGATGTACGAGACCTGGTACAAGATGACCCAGCTGGTGCTGTCCGGCTTCCCGCTCGGCAAGGTGATGACCCACCAGCTGCCGATCGACGACTTCCAGAAGGGTTTCGACCTGATGGAAGAAGGCAAGGCCGGCAAGGTCGTGCTCAGCTGGAACTGATTCACCGTGCCCTCGGCACGTTGAATCAGTCCGCGCATGTTTCCTTATCCCCGCGCCATTGGCGCGCCCCCTTGAACAACAAGGGGGCTCTCCCCCGGATGGGATCAAGAACACTGCGGATTTGAAAAAGGCGCCCGATGGGCGCCTTTTTCGTAAAGCATGCCAGGCAAGCCTGGCACCTACCGAAGCAAGGGTTACTTGCCGACGGCCACGGTCAGCAGCACGCGGCTGTGTGCCAGCTTGCCCGAGTTGTCACGGCCATTGCCGTCGGTACCGTAGTAGCCCAGGCCGACGTTGAACAGGCCGAACTGGCGGCTGACGCCGACGTTCCAGTCGGTGTAGTCCTTGGCCAGGCCCTTCTCGAAGCTGCTGCGGCCGACATTGGCGTTGAGGGTGAAGTCACGCGGCAGGCCCCACTGGCCGCCGATACCGTAGTACCAACCGTCGGTGCCGCTGTTCCACTGGTCATTGGTGTAGGCCACGGTCAGCTTGTAGGTCTCATCCAGCGTGGTGGTGGTCACCAGCTCGTTGTAGTTCTGGTTGCTGGCACCGATGTAGGTATAGCGGTTCAGCAGCACATCGAAGTTGACGCGCGGGGTGACGTCCACGCCGTAACCGATCTGGTAGTCGACCTCGGTGTTCGGGTCGCCCGGACCAAAGTCCACGCCCGACCCCCAGACACCGGCATACAGGCCTACCGGCGAGGTGTAGGTGAAACCGGCCTGCAGGGTCGGCTTTTCGTCGGTCTGCGAGACACCACGGAACAGGTAGTCCGACACGGCGGTGACGTTCCAGCTGTACGGCGATTCGTTTTCCTGCGCACTGGCGGTGAACGGGGCGGCCATGGACAGGGCAGCGGCAATGGCGAGGCAGGCACGGGCGTGCTTCATGAGCGTCTCCGGTGGGGGCGGTGGCGTGGAAGGCCGAGGGCGGGCGTATCGGCCGGAACGGGACAGCTCCGGTTCACGAATTTTTAACCACTTTGCTATTGCGATGCAACATGTGCCGGCCGTGGCGATGCCCCGCCCGGGCCGGTTGGCAAGCGGCGATGCCCGGTAGAATCAGCGGTTTCCCGTTCAGAGCCGTGCCCACGCCATGACCGACGCCTCCTCCGCCCTGACCCGCCACTACGCCGAGGAACTGGACGCCATCCGCGCCCAGGGCCTCTTCAAGTCCGAGCGAATCATCACCAGCCCGCAGTCGGCCGAGATCACCCTCGACGACGGCCGCAAGGTGCTGAATTTCTGTGCCAACAACTACCTGGGACTGGCCGACCATCCGGACCTGATCCAGGCCGCCAAGGACGCACTCGATACCCACGGCTTCGGCATGGCCTCGGTGCGCTTCATCTGCGGCACCCAGGACCTGCACAAGCAGCTGGAGAAGCAGATCGCCGACTTCTTCGGCAAGCAGGACACCATCCTGTACGCGGCCTGCTTCGATGCCAACGGCGGCCTGTTCGAGCCGCTGCTTGGCGAGAACGACGCGATCATTTCCGATGCACTGAACCATGCTTCGATCATCGACGGCGTGCGTCTGTGCAAGGCCAAGCGCTTCCGCTACGCCAACTGTGACATGGCCGATCTGGAAGCCCAGCTGCAGGCCGCCGATGCCGCAGGCTGCAAGACCAAGCTGATCACCACCGACGGCGTGTTCTCGATGGACGGCTTCATCGCGCCGCTGGACGAGATCACCGCGCTGGCAAAGAAGTACAACGCCCTGGTACACATCGACGAATGCCATGCCACCGGCTTCCTCGGTGCCACCGGCCGCGGCTCGGCCGAGGTCAAGGGCGTGCTGGAGAAGATCGACATCATCACCGGCACTCTGGGCAAGGCCATGGGTGGCGCACTGGGCGGCTTCACCTGCGCCAGCGCCGAGGTGATCGAACTGCTGCGCCAGCGCTCGCGCCCGTACCTGTTCTCCAACTCGCTGCCGCCGCACGTGGTGGCCGCCGGCATCAAGGCGTTCGAGATGCTGGCGGCCGCTGACGACCTGCGCAGCACCCTGGCCGAGAACACCGCCTACTTCCGCGAAAAGATGACCGCCGCCGGTTTCGACGTGAAGCCGGGCGTGCATCCGATCAGCCCGGTGATGCTGTATGACGCACCGTTGGCGCAGAAGTTCGCCGAGCGCCTGCTGGAAGAAGGCATCTACGCGATCGGCTTCTTCTTCCCGGTGGTGCCCAAGGGCCAGGCCCGCATCCGTACCCAGATCAGCGCCGCGCACAGCCGCGAGCACCTGGACCGGGCGATTGATGCGTTCACCCGCATCGGTGTCGAACTGGGCGTGGTCAAGGGCTGATCATGGCCGGGGTCGGATCCCTTTCCGCAGGAAAGGGCTCTGACCCCGCACGGTCAAAGCGTGCCGACCAAGGTCGGCACCCACTGGCGTCACTTCTTTTTCTTCTTGCCCTTCGGCTCTTCCTTGCTGGCCACCACTACCGGCTTGGCGGCGGCGTCCTGGCCGTTGCCCTTGGCAACGCGGATGCCGTTGGCCTTCATCCAGGCATCGAACTCATCGGCGGTCATCTTCTTGTCGCCGTTGCTCATCAGGAAGCGGTAACTGCCGCGACCATCCAGCTCCGGGGTCTTCACTTCCACCACCGGGGTCTCGGCAGGCGTTTCCGCCTTGGCCACCTTCTTGTGGCCGCCGCAGGCGGCCAGCAGCACCATCGGCAGCAGCAGGCCTGCACAGCGCAGGGTTTGATTGAGGGTCGGGTGGTACATGGCAGGCTCCGTTCGGGAAAGTCGACAGCCAGGCGCCCCCTACGCCTGGAACGGCGGCCGGCAACTGCCGGCCACGGGCGATGATCAGCCCGGTGCAGCGGCCCCCAGCCGCTGCTGGTCGCTGACCTGCAGAACCCGCCACTGGCCCTTGCCGAGATCGCCGAGCAGCAGCCCACCGATCGCGACCCGGACCAGGCGCAGCACCTGCAGGTCGAAGGCCGCCAACAGGCGGCGGATATGGCGGTTGCGGCCCTCGTCGAGGACCACCTCCAGCCATGCGGTCTTGTCGCCACTGCGCAGTACGCGCACGGCACGGGCGGCGAGGAGCTCGCCCGCGTCTTCGACACCGGCGCGCAGCGCGCCCAGGGTGTCATCATCGGGCAGACGATCCACCTGCACGTGATAGGTCTTCTGCGGGCCGGTCTCCGGATCGGTCAGGTGCGCCGCCCACTGCGGATCATTGCTGAACAACAGCAAGCCTTCGCTGGCCTTGTCCAGGCGCCCGACCGGCGCGATCCACGGCAGGCCGGCACCATCGAAGCAGCGGTACACGGTGTCGCGACCACGCTCGTCCTGCGCCGTGGTGACCACCCCGCGCGGCTTGTTGAGCATCAGGTACAGGCGCTGCGGCGCCCCCATCGGCTGGCCGTCGACCTCGATCGGTGGCACAGGCTGTCCAATCGGGAACTCGGGATCACGAACGATGCGGCCGGACACGCGCACGCGGCCCTCGGCAATCCAGCGCGCGGCCTCGCTGCGCGAGCACACACCCGCCTTGGACAGCACGCGCGCCAGACCATGGCGCACGCCACTGGAGACATCCGGAGTCGCACGCCCACGCGGTGCGCGGGAGCAGGAGGCGGGGGCGGCAGGTGGGCGGCGCGTGCGCAAGCCTCTGCTCCCCGCGGCGCTTACTTCTTGTCGACCGGCTTGGTCTCAGCCGGTGCTTCGGCCGGGGCCGGAGTGGCGGCCGGAGCCGGACGCGCCTTAACCACGCGAACGCCGCGCGCCTTCATCCAGGCGTCGAACTCTTCGGCGGTCATGCGCTTGCCGTTCTGGCTCATGTCGAAGCGCCAGGGCGTGTTGTCGAATTCGGTCTGCGGCTTGTAGGCCGCCGGATCGTTCGGCTTCACCGCCGGTGCGCTCGGAATGGCCTTGGCGATGTTCTGGCAGCCGTCGATGCGCAGGCGCTGCAGCACCTGGTCCAGCGACTGCGACGGGTCGTAGTTGCTGCTCAGCACACCGGCCGGCATGCCCAGCTGGTTGCCACGGATGTACAGCTCGTCGGCCACTGGCGCGATGGTCGTGGCCGGCAACGGCAGCGGCGAGGCGCTGGTGTTGACCGAGCAATCGACCGCAGCGTGGGCGGCGGGAACCAGGGCCAGCGCCAGGACGGCGGCCGATGCAGAGCGCAGCATGAGGGGCATCCACGGAAGGAAGTGACGCGGCGAGTTTAGCAATGCCGCGTCAGCTTTCAAGCGCCACTTTCAATGAATACGACAACTTGTTGGTTTTACGGACAAAAGACCGACGAACGGTTGCCTTGCCGCGTCACAGGCGAGCGTCCTGCCCGCAGAAACAACAAGACCCGGCCGAAGCCGGGTCCTGCTGTGTCCTACGGGCAGAGCGTCAGAACTTAGTTCTGGACGTTCAGCTCGGTACGACGGTTCTTGGCGCGACCTTCCGGGTTGTCCGAACCATCCGGGTTGGTGTTCGGAGCAATCGGACGGCTCTCGCCGTAGCCGATCGGGCCGACCAGGCGACCGGCGTCAACGCCGTTCTTGGTCAGGTAGTTGTACACGGCGGTAGCACGACGCTCCGACAGCTTCTGGTTGTAAGCGTCGGTACCCTTCGAGTCGGTGTGACCGGCAACTTCAACGCGCAGATCCGGGTAACGCTTCAGGATCTCGGTGGCTTCGCTCAGGATCGCCACGGCGTCCGGACGCAGGTTCGACTTGTCGAAGTCGAAGTTGACGCCCTTCAGGTCGATGGAGACCGGAACCGGGCAACCGTCCGGACCGATGGTCTGACCCGGCTGCGAGTTCGGGCACTTGTCGTCGCAGTTGTTGACGCCGTCACCGTCGTCGTCCAGGTCGGCGCAGCTCGGGGCAACCGGAGCCGGAGCCGGAGCAGCCGCGACCGGAGCCGGGCCCAGCGGGATCACGACGCCGACCGAAGCCAGCACGTCGCCGAACCAGCTTTCGTCACGTGCGGCGATGCTCTGGTCGTCGAAGTCAGCGCGGTAGGCCACTTCGGCGCGGACAGCAACACGCTTCTCGAAGGTGGTCTGCAGGCCGACGCCCAGCTTGGCAGCAACATTGCCGTCCTTACGCTGGCGCGGGCCGTTGTTGTCGAGCGCAGCGTACTCTTCTTCCGACTTCTGGTAGCCCAGGCCACCGACGATGTACGGGTTCCAGCCGCGGCCTTCCTTGATGAAGTGGCGACGCAGGTCCAGCGAGACGCCGTACTGCGACCAGTTCAGGTCCTGGTTGCTGTCGAAGTTCGGGTTCTGGTAGTTCAGCTCACCGTCCAGCGACCAGTTCGGGCTGATGAACTTACCCAGGCCCAGGGTCACGAACGGAGCGTCATTGGTCAGACGGTCGCTGTCCTGGAAGTTGAAGCCGGCCGAACCGGTCAGGTACCAGCGGTCATCGAACTCCTGCGCCGAAGCTGCCTGGGCGAAAGCCAGGCCGCCCAGCAGCGCGGCAGTAAGGATCTTCTTGTTCATTGAGTACAGCTCCTATTTCGGGGGTATGAAACCGGTAGAGGCATGGGCCAGCACTAGTGCGTCGATGTTCGACAGCCGATTCAGCACGCCACCGCCGCGAACATTATGCTCAGGCGGGTGAAGGCCATGTTAACAGTCCCGTAACATGTGAAGTGTTGCGCCCGACCGTCCACCGGTCCGACGTTGAAACCCTATACAGGATGATGAAAATCCGCAAGACCCACACGCTGCAAGGGTTTGACGGGGTTTAGGCGCGAGAAGCGACATATTGCGCAACGTGCTGCATCACACGGTTCAGCGCGTCTGAGGAAACGTGAGGAACCTTATGATGGGATCACGAACCCAGCCGGAGCCGTGATGAAAGCCGTCGCCCTGAGTCGTGAATACGCGCCCGCCCTGCGTGATGTCCTGCTGCCGCCGCCGCTGCCTCCTCGCGGCCGCGATCTGCTGGTGCGAATCGAAGCGGTTTCGGTCAACCCCGTCGATGGCAAGCAGCGGGCCGCCACCGATCCGGCCACCCTTGAGGTTCCCCGGGTGCTCGGCTGGGACGCAGCCGGCGTGGTCGAAGCCATCGGTGACGAGGCCAGCCTGTTCGCCTCCGGTGACGAGGTCTACTTCGCCGGTGACGTGACCCGACCGGGCTGCAACGCCCAGTACCAGTGGGTTGATGAGCGCCTGGTCGCCCGCAAGCCGACCACGCTCGATTTCGCTGAAGCGGCCGCGCTGCCGCTGACCACTCTCACAGCCTGGGAACTGCTGTTCCAGCGCATGCCGCTGCAGCTCGATGGCCGCCGCCACGTGGGCCAGCACCTGCTGGTGATCGGCGGCGCCGGCGGCGTCGGCTCGATGGCGATCCAGCTGGCACGCCATGCCGGTTTCGAGGTGATCGCCACCGCCTCGCGCGAGGCCTCGATCGACTGGTGCCGACAGATGGGGGCCGCGCATATGATCGACCATCGGCAGCCACTGCAGCCCCAGTTGCAGGCGCTGGGCATCGATGCGGTGCAGGTCGCGCTCAATCTGGCCGACACCGACCACTACTGGGATGAACTGGGCCAGCTGCTGGCACCGCAGGGCCACGTCGGCCTGATCGTCGAGCCGCGGGGTGCACAGCGCATCGGCGATCCCTACAAGGCCAAATGCATCGGCATCCACTGGGAATTCATGTTCGCGCGTTCGCGCTTCGCCACCGCCGACTGCATCGAACAGCACCGCATCCTCAGCCGTGCGGCCAGCATGATCGATGCCGGCCAGCTGCGCGGTACGCTCAATGAGACGCTGGGCACGATCAATGCGGCCAACCTGGACATCGCGCATCAGCGCCTGGCCAGCGGGCGCACGGTGGGCAAGCTGGCGCTGGTCGGCTGGGACGACTGACGCCGCAGTGCGGAGCCGATCAGGGGCTCGGCTCTACACCACAGCCTCTACGCGGGATCGACGCTACCTGTAGCGGCGGATTGGCCGGCATCTGTATCTATGGATGACGCAGAAACGGCGATACGGTGGAAACAGATCCCCGCCCCCCCGGACCGCCATGCCCACCGCCCTGCCCTTGCGCCTGCTGCAATTGATCACCGGCCTGTTCCTGTACGGCTTCGGCGCCTCGCTGATGATCCGCGCCGCCATCGGCGTGGCACCCTGGGATGTTCTGTCGCAGGGCATCGCCGCGCAGACGCCGCTGTCATTCGGCCTGGCAACCAATGCCATCGGTGCATTGGTGCTCCTGCTGTGGTGGCCCCTGCGGCAGAAGCCGGGCCTCGGCACCGTGCTCAACGTGATGCTGATCGGCCCCTCCGCACAGTTCGGGCTGTGGCTGCTGCCGCCGGCCGTCGGCCTTGGCTGGCAGGTGGCGATGTTCTGTGCCGGCATGCTGCTGGTGGCGCTGGCCACCGGCCTGTACATCGGTGCCCGCCTTGGCCCGGGGCCACGCGATGGCCTGATGACCGGTCTGCATGCCCGTACCGGCTGGCCGATCTGGAAGGTGCGCAGCCTGATCGAAGGCAGCGTACTGCTGCTGGGCTGGTGCCTGGGCGGCAATGTCGGCCTCGGCACCCTCGCCTTCGCCCTGCTGATCGGGCCGCTGTGCGGAGTGACGCTGGGCTGGTTCGGGATCGGTAGGCCTGCTCCGGTAGTGCCGGCCGCTGGCCGGCAACCGCAATCGCCCTGAGTTGACCGGAATGCCGGCCAGCGGCCGGCACTACCGCCCCCGGAGTTCGGGGGCAGCGCCGCAGGCGCGGGGGGGTTGGAGGCCGGTGAGTGGGGCCCGCGATTCGCGCAGCGAAACGCGGGAGCGACAGCACGCATGTGCCGAGCGCACCCGGCCAGCGGCCGACACTACCAAACCGTCAGACAGCGGCCAGCCCTCCCAAAGAAGCGGCCCTTGCCCCGGCCGCCGTTTCGCGGCACGCTTCGCGCTTCCGTACGCAAGCGTATCGACCATGTCGCCAGCCAACGAAAGCGCCTATCCCCACCTGTTCGCCCCGCTGGATCTGGGCTTCACCCAGCTGCGCAACCGCGTCCTGATGGGTTCGATGCACACCGGCCTGGAAGATCGCGCCCGCGACTTCCCACGGCTGGCGGCCTACTTCGCCGAGCGCGCCGAGGGCGGCGTCGGCCTGATCGTCACCGGCGGCTTCGCGCCCAATGTGGTCGGTTGGCTGAAGCCATTCGGTGGCAAGCTGTCCTGGCCCTGGGAAGTGCGGCCGCACCGCCAGCTCACCGCCGCCGCGCACCAGCACGGCGCGAAGATCTGCCTGCAGTTGCTGCATGCCGGCCGCTATGCCTACCACCCGTTGTCGGTGGCACCGTCGAAGCTGAAAGCACCGATCAACCCGTTCACCCCGCGCGCATTGTCGGCCAGCGGCGTAGAGCGCCATATCGCCGACTACGCTCGCAGCGCGAAGCTGGCCCGCGAGGCCGGCTACGACGGCGTGGAAGTGATGGGCTCGGAGGGCTACCTCATCAACGAGTTCATCGCCCCGCGCACCAACAAGCGCGCCGATGCCTGGGGCGGCGACGCGCGCCAGCGCATGCGCTTCGCGGTCGAGATCGTGCGCCGCATCCGCGAGGCCTGTGGCCCGGACTTCATCATCATCTACCGCCTGTCACTGGTGGATCTGGTCGACGACGGCAGCGACTGGGACGAGATCGTTCAACAGGCGCAGGCGATCGAGGCGGCTGGCGCAACGATCATCAATTCCGGCATCGGCTGGCACGAAGCGCGCATTCCGACCATCGCCACCTCGGTGCCGCGCGCGGCCTTTGCCGGCGTCACCGCCAAGCTCAAGCCGCATGTGAAGGTACCGCTGGTGGCGACCAACCGCATCAACATGCCCGACGTTGCCGAACGCATCCTGGCCGGTGGCGGCGCCGACATGGTGTCGCTGGCACGCCCGCTGCTGGCCGACCCGCAGTGGCCGAACAAGGCCCGTGCCGGCCGCGCGGAGGCGATCAACACCTGCATCGCCTGCAACCAGGCCTGCCTGGACCACGTGTTCGAGAACAAGCTGGCCAGCTGCCTGGTCAATCCGCGCGCCGCCCACGAGACCGAGCTGGTCTATCGTCCCACTGCTACGCCGAAGACGGTTGCGGTGGTCGGCGCCGGCCCCGCCGGCCTAGCCTGCGCCACTGTCGCTGCCCAGCGTGGCCACCAGGTCACCCTGTTCGATGCCAATGATGAGATCGGCGGCCAGTTCAACGTGGCCAAGCGCATCCCCGGCAAGGAAGAGTTCCACGAGACCCTGCGCTACTTCCGCCACGCGCTGCAGGAGACCGGCGTACAGCTGCGCCTGGGCACCCGCGTCGACGCTTCCCAACTGGCTGGCTTCGACGAGGTGGTGCTGGCCACCGGCATCACCCCGCGCAAGGTCGATTTCCCCGGTGCCGATCACGCCAAGGTGGTGAGCTACCTGGACGTGCTGCTGGGACGGGTCGAAGTTGGCGCCAATGCGGCGATCATCGGCGCCGGCGGCATCGGCTTCGATGTCGGCGAATTCCTCAGCCACGCCGGTGAATCCCCCTCGCTGGATCCGCAGCGCTGGATGGCCGAATGGGGCGTGGACCCCAGCTTCGAGGCACGCGGCTCGCTGGGTCGGCCCGAGGTCGAGCCGTCACCGCGACGCTTGTGGCTGCTGCAGCGCAGCCCGGGCAAGCCGGGCGCGCGGCTGGGCAAGACCACCGGCTGGATCCATCGCGCCACGCTGAAGGCCAAGGGCGTGCGCATGCTCGGTGGCGTCGAGTACCTAGGGGTGGACGACGAGGGCCTGCGCATCCGCGTGGACGGCAGCGAACAGCTGCTGCCGGTCGACCATGTGGTGATCTGCGCCGGGCAGGAACCGAACCGCACGCTGCAGGCCGAACTGCAGGCGGCCGGCATCAACGCGCAGCTGATCGGCGGTGCCGACGTGGCCGCCGAACTCGATGCGAAACGCGCCATCGACCAGGGCAGCCGGGTCGCCGCCGCGCTCTGATGAGCGCCTGAATGGGGGACGGAATGTGATTTCCGTCACCCCGGTCGAACCTGAATGTCAAGCCGAGCGGTTCACGATGCGTTCGGCTATGCCCCCCTACCTTGCGCCATCTTTCCGCTCACCAGCCAGTTTCCGGTGAGCCGGCGCAGTCCCCACGATCGGTACTGATCGTTTCTTTTGGGGCTGCCCACGGGGCGGCCCCGATGGCCGCCTCCCCATGACGCCAAGTCGTCCCCCACCTCCTGTCGCCCCGCGGCCGGAACCGGAGGGTGCGGCCCATACGGAGCAAGGAGTTATATGAAACTGGCCTGGATTCTCTGGCTGTCGCAGTTGTTGCCTCAGCCGGCCGCTGATTCACTGTGTTTGAGCACCACCGTCTACCTGGAAGCCCGCGACCAGACCCTGCGCGGCCAGCAGGCTGTTGCTGAGGTCGCCCTGCGCCGTCTCGACAGTGGCCTGTGGGGCGACTCGATGTGCCAGGTGGTCACCGCGCGCAAGCAGTTCGCACCGACCATCGTCTCCCCCGGCACCCAGCTGGGCAATGACGCGGCGTGGAGCGAAGCGATGAACGTGGCCTTCGACGCCGAGCGCAACTGGGCGCTGCCGGCCGGCGAACGCCGCGAGATCGTGCCCGGTGCCAGCCACTTCGCCGCGCTGTCCATCGCCAGCCCGAACTGGCGCAACGCCTACCAGGTGGCGACCATCGGCGATCACACCTTCTACAAGGTGCAGAACCTCAAGCCGCGGCAATCGTAACGATCCGTGCTGGCGGCAGCGTTGCCGGCCGCCGCCGGGCTCTGGGATAGTGGGCGTTTCCCGCCCGCATCACCTGGAGTTCCCATGAAGCTGTACAGCAAGCCCGGTGCCTGTTCCACCGCCGACCACATCGCCCTGCAGTGGACCGGCCAGCCGTTCGAGGTTGAACTGCTGAACAAGGACACCCTGAAGGGTCCGGAATTCCTGAAGATCAATCCGGCCGGTGCCGTTCCCGCACTGGTCGACGGCGACTTCGTGCTGCTGCAGAACGCCGCGATCATGGGCTACATCGCCGACAGCTTCCCGCAGGCCGGCCTCGGCGGTGATGGCAGCCCGCGCCAGCGCGCCGAAGCCACCCGCTGGCTGGCCTTCGTCAATTCCGACGTGCACCCGGCCTTCTCGCCGCTGTTCGCGCCGGGCAAGTTCATCGCCGACGAGAGCCAGTACGACGCGATCCGCGCCGCCGCGCACAAGCGCCTGCGTGGCCTGTTCGAGACCGCTGACAAGCAGCTGGCCGACAAGCCCTGGCTGGCCGGCTTCCGCAGCTTCGCCGACCCGTACTTCTACATCACCCTGCGCTGGGCCGCCGGTACCAAGGTTGATCTGTCCGGCCTGGACAACCTGGCCGCCTACAAGGCACGCATGGACGCCGATGCCGGCGTGCAGGCCGCGCTGAAGGCCGAAGGCCTGGCCTGACCTTGGTCAGGGGTCAGAGCCGTTCGCGTGGCGAACGGATCTGACCCCATCGGCTACCAGGCGGCTCCGCCCCCCTCGATTTCATTGGCGCGATCAGCCGATCTGGCGGATCACTTCCCCCTTGGCATCGCGCAGGTAGGTCGGCACCACCTCGATACGCAACCTTCCTGCCAGCGGGTAGACCCCGCGCTCGGCGTGCACCCCTGCCAGGGCCTGCAGGCCCGCCTCGTCCAGTGACCAGCGCGCGCTGTCGGCGGATACGTCCGCCACTTCACCGCCCCCGTCCGCGATGAACTCCCACTGCCGCTCGCGGCTGACCAGTTCCAGCGATCTGCCGTGGCGCAGGCGCAGCGGCAGCAGTTCGCACACGCTCGCCACCTGGCCGGCGCCAAGCACCAGCGTGGTCATGCCCGCCTCCTGGCGCCAGTCCAGTGTCTCGATGAACAGCATGCCGGTGCTGGAGCCTTCGCGCTCGCTGCCGGCCCGCACCTCTGCCGCCAGCGCAGGGTCCTCCAGCAGGTTGCCGCGGTGCAGGTCGCTGACCCACAGCGGCATTGCCGGCTGCAGCGCCTGCAGCACGCCGCGCGTAGACCAGCGCTTGACTGCCTCCATTTCCTCATCGGTCAATCCAACCAGCTGCAGGAACTGCAGGTAGCCATTGGCGGTGTCGCGTGCCGGCAACTGCGGGTCGGCAATGAAGGCCAGGTGGCACAACCGCGTGTCGGTCTCCAGTGCGATCGGGCCGTTGGCATTCAGATGGTGGCCATCCTCGAACACGTTGCCGCTGCCGAACACATAGCGCGCCAGGTTCTGCAGCAGGTTCATCGGCCACACCGGCGGCGTGCTGTCGGCGTTCTCAGCGGCTTCGGCAGCGAGACGGAACGTCAGCTCGAAACCATAGCCGCTGGCGGCAGCATCACTGCTCTCCTTGGCATACAGCTCGGAGAAACCGTAGGTGATGTAGTGCCAATGCGGAACCGGCGCATCCGCCCAGTACACGCTGATGCCATCCAGCGGATCCTGGCCGCCGAGCGTGTAGGGAAGCGCGGTGCCGTAGTGTCGCGGCTCCTGCCCGGCATACAGCGGCGTAAGCGCCGCATTGATCGCGTCCCAGCCGGGGGTGTCGGTGTCATCGTGGTCGTCCTGCACGCGGGACTCCTTGTGGGGAAGTGAACCGATCACTTTACGCGGTGGCTCAGGCCTGCACGACCTCTTTGCCAGCGTTTACTACGGCGGACTGGGTTTCCTGCCACCAGCGCTGGGCCAGCGCCGGGCTGCGCGCCTTGCCCACCGCCGCCAGCAGTTCCGGGCAAAGGCGTTCCAGCGCCAGCGCATCGGTGCAGCGTTCGATCTTCAACTGCATGAAGTAGCCCTTCAGCCCCAGATGGCGCCGCACCGCCTCGCTCATCGCGTCGTACAACTGCTGGTACAGCGCCGGGTCCTGTTCGCGGCCGGTGCTGATGCCACGCGCCGGAGCGGCCTCTACGCTCCCGCCGATCACCTCGATCAGTCCCTGTGCGGCCAGCTGCTCCAGTGCATCCGGAGGTGCGCGCAGGCCATCGAACAAGCCGCGCAGTTCGGTGTCATCGCGATGGCCATCGACCATCAGCAGGATTGAACGCAGTGCCGCCGGCAGGCGCCGGCCACGGTCTTCGATTTCCTGACGGCCAGCAGCCGTCTTGGCGTGCAGCAATGCCATTGCCCCCCTCCGTTGATGCGCCATGCCAGCGTGCCGTGTGCGGGCACGCCCCCCTTATTGCCATCCCCGGGCGGCGCGCGCGTTCCCCGGCGCGCACCGCGTGTTGCAGGTCGATGACAGGCCGAGCTTAGCGCAAGTGCCGCGGGTAGTGCCGTCCGCTGGCCGGCAACCTCGGGATTGATGGGGGGGCCGGCCAGCGGCCGGCGCTACCGGATCAACGGCCCAGCGCGCGGCGGATCTCCTCCAGCGCGCTGGGGTCGTCCAGCGTCGACAGGTCGCCCGGGTCGCGCTGCTCGGCCAACGCCTGCAACGAGCGCCGCAGCAGCTTGCCCGAACGGGTCTTGGGCAGCGCATTGACCACGTGCACGTGCGCCGGGCGCGCGACCGCACCAAGCGAAGTCGTCACCGTCGCCATCATCTCGGCCACCACCGGCGCCGGATCCTCGCCCTCAAGCCCCTGCTTGAGGGTGACGAACACCAGCGGCACCTGCCCCTTCAGCTCGTCCTTGACCCCGATCACGGCAGCCTCGGCCACGCGCGGGTGGCTGGAGATGGCCTCCTCGATCTCGCGCGTACCCAGACGATGCCCGGCCACGTTGATCACATCGTCGGTACGGCCGAGGATGAAGGTATAGCCATCGTCATCGCGGATCGCCCAGTCCAGCGAGCTGTACAGCAGTTCCTTGAAGTGACTGAAGTAGCTCTGCAGGAAACGGCTGTCGTCGTTCCACACCGTGCTCATGCAACCCGGCGGCAAGGGCGGCGACACCACCAGCACGCCCTTCTGCCCCGGCGCCACTTCCTCGCCGGTGTTCTCGTCGATCACCTTCATCCGATAGCCGAGATTGGGGAAGCCCGGTGAACCGAAGCGCACCGGCTTCATCTCCAGGCCCGGCAGCAGGGTCAGTGCCGGCCAGCCGGTTTCGGTCTGCCAGTAGTTGTCGATGATCGGCTTGCCCAGCGCTTCGCTGATCCAGTGCGCGGTGGGCTCGTCCAGCGGCTCGCCGGCCAGGAACAGGTACTTCAGGGCGCGCAGGTCGTGGCGATGGATGAAGTCCGCGTCATGCTTCTTCAGCACGCGGATGGCGGTGGGTGAGGAGAACATGGTGCGCACGTTGTACTGTTCGCACAGCGCCCACCAGATACCCGGGTCCGGATTCGTCGGCAGCCCCTCGTACAGCAACGAGGTGCAGCCACCGATCAGCGGGCCGTACACGTTGTACGAGTGGCCTACCGCCCAGCCGACGTCGGAAGTGGAGAACATCACCTGGCCCGGCTTGCAGTCGAACACGGTCTCCATCGACTGCGCCATCGCCACCGCGTAACCACCGACATCGCGCTGCACGCCCTTCGGCTTGCCGGTGGTGCCGGAGGTGTACAGCAGGTAGCTCGGCTCGCTCGCTTCCAGCCACTGTACCGGCACATCGACCTCACCAACCTGTGCACGCAGCGCGGCGTAGTCCACGTCGCGACCCGGCACGCGGGGTTCGGCGGCATCCAGCCCGCGCGACACGATCAGCACGTGCGGTGGCGGCGACGCCGCTTCGGCGCAGGCCGCGTCGACCATCGGCTTGTACGGAATCAGCTTGCCACCGCGCATGCCGGCGTCCGCTGCGATCAGCAACTTCGGCTTCGCATCGTCGATGCGCAGCGCCAGGTTGTGCGCGGCGAAGCCACCGAACACCACCGAGTGCACCGCACCGATGCGCGCGCAGGCCAGCATCGCGAACACGGCTTCGGCCATGTTCGGCATGTAGATCACCACGCGGTCACCGTGGCCGACGCCGAGATGCTTGAGCACGGCGGCGAAGTCGTTCACTTCGCGATACAGCTGGCGATAGGTGATCTCGCGGGTGCTGTTGGTTTCGGTGGAAATCGCAACCAGCGCGAGCTGGTCGGCGCGCGTTGCCAGGTGGCGGTCGACGGCGTTGTAGCAGAGATTGGTTTCGCCGCCGACGAACCAGCGCCGGAACGGCGGGTTGCTGTAGTCGAGCACCTGCTGCGGCGGTTTGTGCCAATGGATGCGCTTGGCTTCCTCGCCCCAGAAGGCCTCCGGCTCGTCGATCGAGCGACGGTAGGTTTCCTCGTAGTTCATGACGCAGCCCTCCCAGACAAAGTCATGGGTTCGAGGATAGTCCGGCGCTGGCGCGCGGGCCGCCCTACCTTGGTAGGGGGTGGGTTTTTCATGCAGGGCTGCGCCCTGCACCTGCAGAAGCCGAAGCCGAAGCCGAAGCAACAGCAGAAGCTGGCTTACTTGGGGATGGCGGGGTGGGTCCGGTGGCGGGAGACGCCGTAAACCCGTCCATGGGGGCTTGGCCGCGGCATCCATGCCGCG